>JANXZI010000672.1 GCA_025355595.1 Spartobacteria bacterium | reverse complement strand
GATACATTTCGTTGCGACCACCGGGACCGGGAACACCTCTTTCCTTTTTCACGCCTCGGGTTTGTCTGGTGGGTTGAAGATCGGATGAGGTAGTTCCATACACGGTGGCTGTATTGGTGTAGTTGTTGACCTCGACGGATTGAATGTTGGTGCGAGCGATAGGAACCATCAGCGTAAAATCCGCTGTCTGGACGGAAACGAATGTCATCTCGCGGCTACGCACAAAGACTTCGATGTGCGGGCCGCCAAAATCGGCCAGATTTAGGGGCTTCGTCCATTCGATTTCCTTGGTGATAAATCGGGTGTTGTCGTCCTTGGCAGCGGCGGAAAACGCGAGAAGCAGAATGGCAAGAACACTTAGTTTCATAGTGTGCGAAAAACGTCTAACTGCAGCCAGGGCATCACCAGGCTTCCCGTTTCTCGTAAGGCAACTCGGCAGGCTCATTCCATTCCGCATCCGGCATGGAGCCGTAAAGATGCCGCCAATACGCCTCAAAATAGTCTTTCGTGGCTGGCGTCGCGGCGTTCTGCGGGGACAACGCGCGCAACTGCCGCAGCGTCTCCCGCACTGTGCTCTCGGGCGCGCGGGCGATTTCATCGATGAGCAGAGTTCGGACGGACATACCTTGACGGTGCGGGGGAAACGTCGCTCGGTCAAGACGGCACGCTTTCGTTGCGCGGTGCTCCGCGGGTGTGCGCGGCGGCAGACGAGTTCCTTGATGATGCGTCCCGAGTTCGTAAGCATCACCGGGCGGCCTTCGGGTGTGCGCATCTCGTCGTGCGGATTGATTCCGAGCGACTGATAGATTGTCGCGCACATGTCCTCGGGGCCGTACGGATTGTCCGCGGGATCAGATGCCTGCTGATCGCTCCTGCCGACGATACGTCCGCCCTGAAGCCCGCCGCCGCCCATCGCCACCGTGAAGCAGCGGCTCCAGTGATCGCGTCCGGCTTCCTTGTTGATCACCGGCGTGCGGCCAAATTCGCCGGTCACCACGACGAGCGTCTTTTTTAACATGCCGCGATCCTCCAGATCGCGGAAGAGCGCGGACATCGCCATGTCGAGCTTCGGCAGGAGGTCGTCCTTCAGTGTCGCGAAGCTGCCGAAGTGCGTGTCCCAATTCTGATGCTCGACGGTCACGCAGCGCACGCCGGACTCGACGAGTCGCCGCGCCATGAGGCACGACTGCCCGAGCGTCGTGCGGCCGTATTCGGCGCGGGTTTTTTCCGGCTCGGCGTGAAGGTCGAATGCTTTCTTCGCATCGCCCGAGGTCATGAGCGCCGTCGCGCGCTCGGAGAAAACACTGAGCTGGCTCGCGCCTGAGTTTGCGCGCTGCTCGATGCTGCGTTGGAAGCGATCCACTTTCGCGAGGAGGCCGCGGCGATCTTCAAGGCGGCGCGCGTCCACATTCAGCGGCGGCTGAAGATCGGGCACCTCGAAGGCGGGCGAATTTGGATCCGCCTCGATCACGAAGGGCACGGACTGCGGCCCGAGATACGCGGAGCTTCCGCTCGGGTGCATCGTCGGCAGGCACATGTACGGCGGGATGCTGCCGCGCGGCCCGAGCTTGTGCGCGATGACGGAGCCGATGGACGGATGCTGGTTGTTCGGGATGAGCCCGCCGTTGAACGACGCCGTCGGATGATAGCCCGTGAGCATGTAGTGGTCCGCCGGCCCGTGCCCCGCGTTGCTGTGCGTGAATGAGCGAATGAGCGAAAACTTGTCCATCACGCCCGCGATTTTCGGAAGGTGCTCGCAGATCTGGATGCCGGGCACATTTGTGCCGCGCGGCTTGAACGGGCCGCGGATATTTTCCGGCGCGTCGGGCTTCATGTCGAAGGTGTCAATCGTGCTCAACCCGCCGCGCAGGAAGACGAAGATGAGCGAGGTGTCGTTGCGCGTGGCCTCGAGCGCGCCGCTGCGCGCGGCGGCGGCCTCGGACGCCAGCAGGCCTGCCATCGGGAAATTCACGCCGAGCGCTGCGGCCGCGCCGATGCGCAGGAAGTCACGCCGGGCGACGCCGTCACAGAATGAGGGGTGATGTTTGTTCATGGGGTGGCGGTGTGTTTCGGCGGGGGTTCAGTGGTTGAAGACAAATTCGAGCGAGTTCAGCATGGACCACGCAAGATCCTCGACCGCCTGCCGGCGCTTTTCTTGGCGCGCGGAGAGGTGCTGGATCGCGGTGGATTTTTCCTCGCCATTCGGGAGGCGGCTGAAAAATGAGAGGTAAAGCTCGTCCACGAGCGCGCCGTCGTCCGTCGTGCTTGCCGCGAGTCGCGCGATGGTGCCGCCCTCGTGAGCGAGCTTCGCCTGGATGGCGGGGGAATTCATCAGATGCAGCGTCTGCCCGATGCTCGCGCCCGTGGCCCGCTCGCATTCACACGCGGTCGCGCGCGCGGGACGCCCGAAAAGTTTCAGGAAGTAATGCTGCTGCAGGCTGTCCCAGAGCTGCACCGCGCGGAATCCCGCAGGCACGCCCGGGAATTTTTCCGGAACGCCGGTGACATCGCTCACGGAATCCATCAGCACCTCCGCCGGGAGGCGCCGGAAGACCGCACGCGAAAAATTCTGCTCGTCGTTCTCGTTCGTGTCATTCGGATGCGACGAGGTCTGGTACGTGCGCGAGGCGGTGATGAAGCGGATCAGCGCCTTCGGATCGAATTGGTAATCCACGAGGTGCCGCGTGAGTGCCGCGAGCAATTCCGGGTTGCTCGGCGGATTGCTCGCGCGCATGTCGTCCACGGGCTCGACGATGCCGCGTCCGAAAAAGTTCGCCCAGAAACGGTTCGCGAGATTCCGCGCGAACCACGGATTTTCCGGCGCGACCATCCACGTCGCGAGCGTCTGCCGCCGATCACCCTCGGCGGCTTTTTCCGGCATCGCGGTGCCGAGCGGATGCGCGTTCAGGATTTCCTTCGTGCGGGGATGCCGGATCTGCGGGCTGCCTTCCGCGACCAGCGCCTCGTCGTCGCCGAGCTTCTTGTATTTCACCTGCTCGAAAAACGCGCGCATCCCGTGGTAATCGCGCTGCGTCCAGCGGTCGTACGGATGCTGATGGCACTCCGCGCACGTGATGCGAATGCCGAGAAAAACCTGCGAAGTCGAAGCCGCCATCTCGCCGGATTTTTTCACGACCTTGTAAAAATATCCCGCCGGCTGCTCGCTGAGCGGCCCCTCGGCGACGAGCAGTTCCTTGGCAAACTGATCGAGCGGCTTGTTCGCGGCGACCGCCTCGCGCACCCACGAGAAATACGCGAACGCCGCGCGCGGCCCGAGCGCCTGACGATCCACGCGCAGCAGGTCGGCCCATTTCAGCGCCCAGTAATCGGCGTACTCCGGCAGAACGAGCAGACGATCCACGAGTTGCGTGCGTTTTCCCTCGCGCGTGTCCTGCAAAAATTCCCGAGCCTCGCCGCTCGTGGGCAGCCTGCCGATCACATCGAGGCAGACCCGCCGCAGATACTCCGCATCGTCCGCGATGCCCGATGCGCGCAGGTTCATCCGCCGGAGATTTTGCTCCACGAGATCGTCGATCGCATTGAACGCCTTCTGCCCACCGCCCGTCACCTGCGCGCCGGGGCGGGGGATGGTCGCCTGGAAAATCGCGATCTGCCCGTGGAAGCGCGCCATCACCGCGGCCTGCCCGACGGAATTCCCCGTGACCACCGTGCCGCCCTCTTCCACCTCCGCGATGCCCGCGTTGTTCGAGTGAAACGTCGAAAGCCACGTTACGTCCTTCTCGCTGCCGTCGGAATAAGTCGCGATCACGCGCAGCGGTTCACGCTGCGCAATGCCGAGCACCTTCCGCTCGGGCTCGATCCTCACACCGGCCACCTCGCACCGATCCGCAATCCTGAACGGCGCACCACCGGCGATCCATTCGCGCAGCACGCGATATTCCGGCGAGTCCAGGCGCATCCGCGGCCCGCCCGCGTGCGGGATTGCGGCCACGGCCTTTTGCAGAAAGAGGCTCGCATCCGGCGCGCCGAGCGAGATGCGACGCCCGCGCGACTGCAAGGTGATCGCGCGGAAGTCCTCGTCCGGATCGTTTCCAAAAATCGAAAGTTTGAATCCCTTCTGCCCCTCGGCCTTCCCGTGACACGCAGAGCCGTTGCATCCGAACCGGCTCAGCAGCGGCACCACATCATGCGAAAAATCCACGCCCGCCGGCGCCGCTGCGGGCAGCGAAGCGGCTGTGAACAGGAGGATGAAAAATGATTTCAACAAGGGCGTCTGGGAAGTCGGGAAATCCGCAGCACCGGGAAAGCCCGGCGCGGCGACGAGAACATAACCTCGGAGGAGGCCGTTCCTTATCCTTTGCAGCCCCTCAACCCCGCCGCGATGATCGGAATTTCTTCTCCGTGCATTTGCCGCACAGTGCCATGCACTCCGGCTTTGTCCTGCACGGCGGCGTCTTGGGCGCGAGAAGAGGCAGGGGCGCGCATTCAGCCTCACTTCGCCCGCTGCTCCGGGAAGTCCTTCGCATACCGCGAGAGCAGCGCGGGCACGTCGTTCGGCACGATGTAGATTTTGCCTTTGATGTGCTTTGTCTCACCGGGCTTCAGGCCGCCGATGCGGAAGTCCGAATGCACACAGCGGGCGACGCCTTGGAATAATTCCTGATATGGCTCGAACACTACGGCGAAGATCATTTTTTCATTGCCGCTGAAGACGCCGATGACGCCATTGCTCGGCACGAGCGGACTGAGCGGGCGCGGATTCACGTCGGTGCGCGGCACATCCTTCGGGCACCAGACCTGGCCGGGAACGTAGCGGGCCTCCTTGTTCCAAGGCTTCACGTCGCTCATGCGCGCGACTTTGCCGTCGAGGAAAATGAAACCCTTCGGCAGGTAGTCATCGAGATCCTTGCCCGCATTGTCGTAGCCGGTGAAATCGCCGAGTCGGATGCACGGCTGCGCCCAGTGCGCGACCGACGCCTGCGCGGTCGGATTGTGCGCGGTGATGGCAAAGCGAACCTCGTCCGCAGTTGCAGTGATCGTGTGATCCACGATCACGCCGTCCTTCACCGTGCAGCGCAGCTTCATCGTCTTTTTGTCCTCGCTCAGCGACACAAGTTCCGTCGTGTGCCCGAGCGTCGTGTCGTGCCAGTCGGCATCGGTGGAATTCGGGCGGCAGTACGCCTCGAGGTAATTGATGCGGATCTCGCCCTTCGGCAGATGCGCCCCTCGGATCACGAGCCAGTTCTTCTCCCGAGCGAGAGTAAGATCGGGCGGCTGGGCGGACGCGCAGGGCGAAATGGAAAAGAGGGCGGCGAGGAATGGGAGGAGGAATTTTTTCATGGAGGGGACGCATGCAGTTCGCACGCTGCGATGGGAACCACTGCGGCGGGATGGTGCTTAGAGCGTGGTTTGGACTTTCATGGAGCCGGGAGAATGAGGGGCAATGGCCGGAAAACCTGCCGCCCAGCGTCACGGGCAGTCTTCGGGAGAAACGGAGGAGGCAGACCATTCACGCTTACATCGCAAAAGACATTGGCATCGCCACTCCGGTTCCCCGGAACGGGCGCGAGAATCCACCCAGCGGCCCATGGGTGGCTCGCCTGCAATGCTTCGGGATCGCTTCCCACCACGTTCGCCGGTTCGTTACTGCTTCGGGGATTCAGGCCCGGGCGCAGGCGACGCGGGAACCGGGCCGGCCGGCGGGGCAGGCGCAGCCGGCACCGTGGGGCCGACACCCCTGTCGGCAGGCAGGATGGGCGAAGGCGGCGGGGTGGCGCGGAGCAATCCGCCGCTCGCACTCGCGGGCCGTGCCCCCGGTTGCGGCGGCACCGGCTTGGTCGTCGGAATCGCAGTGCCGGAGCCGTTCGTCGCGGGGCCGACACTCCTGTCGGCGGGCGGGATGGGCGCAGGCGGCGGGGTGGTGCGGCTGCCGCTGAAGGGCCCGGTGCCGGGCGGAATGGGCACTCTCACCGTCGTGCTCGGGAGTTTCGGCGGCGGCGTGGAGCCGGGTCCGGACGCACCCGTGACGCCGGATGGGAAATTGCCCGGCTGCCCCGGCGTCACCGGCTTGAATGTCGTCCCGCTAGTCCCCGGCTGCTTGCCAGGGATGCCGGGCTGCGAAGCGTTCGCCGGGGTGAAGGTGCGCGTGGTGGTGATCGTCTGGTTTGGAAAAGTCGCGGGCGCTCCGCCGGGCCGCGCGGCCAGTTGCGCGCCGGTCGGAACCTGCGGCGGATGCAGGTAAAATCCCGCCAGCAGCGCGAGCAGCGCCCCGTGAAAGGGCCACACCGAGAGCGAACCCGAGGCGCGCAACACCAGCCCCGCATCGCGCACCCGCAAATCCGGCGGCGGCAGCGCCAGCCAGTCTTCCGCACGGTCGGCCTGAGCGCGTGTCGAAGGCTTCCCGCCCTGAGCCTTCGCCGAAGGGCCGCCATTCAGCGGCACCCGCGCCATGAACCGCTGATAACTCTCCCCCGCCCGCCGCGCCATCGCCACGCTGCAAGCATCCGCGAGCGCGACCAAGACGACAAACCCCGCCATCCACGGCAGCAGCGCGATGGGAAACCAAACCGCAGTCCCCAACAGCACCAAGGCGCCTCCTGCGGCATTCGCCCATTTGCACCGCCAGGAATTTGCAGACGATCGCTCCATCCGCGATCTCAAAACCTCGGAGTGCGATTGGATCGTGATGTTCATGATGTTAGATTCGGACATAAATTCGGTTTGTTAAGATTGAAATCACGCTTTCACACTCTCGCTGCGGAAACCAGTCGGACGCTTAGTCTGTTCGCGTTTCGATTCTGTCAAGAGTTGCACCCTGACCCAAGTACCCGCTCACACTCTCTCTGCGGAAACCAGTCGGACACTTAGTCTGTTCGCCTTTCGTTTCTGTCAAGAGTTGCAGCCTGACCCCAGTTTCCCCTATTTCCCCCTCGCTCGCGCGGCGCGATGCGTGCCACGGCGAGCGGCGGGTTATGCGCGCGCTGAGTCAAGAATTGCTGCCTGACCCCTATTTCCCGTTAAAACTGTCAAGATATGATGACTGACCCCT
>JANXZI010000670.1 GCA_025355595.1 Spartobacteria bacterium | reverse complement strand
GTGCGGTCTCGAGTGCGCCGGGGCCGTCCCCAGCTTCCAGCGTGGCAAAGCCGGCGTTTTTCAGACTGTTGCAGACGAGCCGCCGGACGTCTTCTTCGTCCTCGGCGACGAGGATTTTTTTGCTGGTGGTTTTGCTCATGGAAAGCGGGGCAAGTGTGCCGCGCATTCCGCCACCGGCAAGCTGGGGGATGTCACGATTGTGTGAACTGCGATGAACGCGGCAGTCAACGCCCAACGCGCAACGCGCAACTCCCAACGTCCAAGGACGGAATTCGGATTCAGGAGAATTGCTTTCTTTGGACGTTGGACGTTGGGCGTTGCGCGTTCGAAGTTGAGCCCGCCGCAGGCGTTGCCGCGATGCACGAGCATCGTCTCATTTCTATGCCATCGCGCTACCCGCTTGCCCGCGGTGTCTGGCGCGCGTAGATGAGCCATGCCGCTGCCCCAGACCGTCTCCGGGATTTCGAATCGCGAGTTCCTTCACACGTATGCCGCGCCGGGGCGCATCGGGCTCGCGGGCGGGGCGGATGTGGTGAGCAGGCTCATCAAGCGTTTGCAGCGGGGGCTCGATGAGGAACGCCAGTCGAGCCTGTGGTCGCACGCGTTTCTTTTTCAGGGGACGCGGCATGACGGACATCACTGGGTCTTCGAGAGCGACCTCGAGGTGCATCGGAAAAACATCCGGCTCGGCGTGCAGGAGAACCGCATCGAGAAATTTTGCATCGAGAAAAACTATCCGGTGCTCGCGGTGCTCGACTTCGGCCTCGGGGACGGGGAGGTGGGTGCGATGATGCGCGAGTCGCTGGAGATGGTCGCGGGCCGCACGCGCTATTCGCTGCGCGAACTGATGGGCACCCTCATCGCGCTGCGACGCCCGGCGATGCGTGCGCGGCCGAATCCGCTGGCGCGGCCTCAGTCGCTTTTCTGCTCGGCATTCGTCACGCATGTGCTGCGAAAGGCGGGCATTGATCCCGTGCCGGGGCTCGATGTGAAGCATGCGGCGCCAGAGGATTTGTTCCGTTCACCGCGCATCGCGAACATCTGGCTGCTGCAGCCGCCGCCTGTCGTGAAGGCTGTGAAGGCTCCACTGAAAGAGCGCATCGCGGCGCGGATCAGGAAGCGGCTCGGGCGGGCAACGTAGGCGAGGTTTTCCAACCTCGCGCGGGAGGATGGGGGAAGTGGCGCGGGGAGCACAGGCGACCCGCCTGTGGTTTGCTTCGACTCGCCCATCGGACTTGGCTTGCGCGTGTCTTTGAAAGGTGCGCGCGAGTGTGGTTTCAGAACACGCGTCCTGAAATCCGGTGTTCCCGGCGGGTCGCCGGGAACGGCAGGCGGTTCGCCGGCGCTCCCCGCGCTGCGTTCGCCGATGCGATGCTGGAATGCCTCGCCTACTTTGTGCAGGCGGCTCAGACGATTTTCAGTTCCGCGCCGGTGTTGTGGTCGTGGAGGCTGAATTTTTCGTGATGATATGTCGGGTCGGGGCGGAAGCTGAGTTTGCCGGCGTACTTGCGCTCGATCTCGACAAGCAATTCCTCGTCCTCCTTGCGGAGGCGTTCGAGGACGTGCGGGTGGAGCTGCACGCGGATTTCGTGGATGTCCACGTAGTACTTCATCACGCGGTGCAGGCCGCGCTGGATCTCGACGCTCATGCTCATCGGGCTCTTCACTTTTCCGCGGCCGTTGCAATACGGGCAGGGCTGGAAGACGGAGCCGCTGATGCTCTCCATCGCACGCTGCCGCGTCATCTCCATGAGGCCGAGCGGCGAGATGGGGAGGACGTGCGTCTTCGCCTTGTCGCGGCGCAGGCAGTCCTTCATGCGCTGATAGACGGCCTGCTGATCCTTGCGGCTCTTCATGTCAATGAAGTCGCCGATGATGAGTCCGCCGATGTTGCGCAAGCGAAGCTGGCGCGCGATTTCGTCCACGGCCTCCATGTTGGTGGTGAAGATCGTTTTCTCCACGTCGCGCGCGCCCTTGTTGCGGCCCGTGTTCACGTCCACGGCGACGAGCGCCTCGGTCTCATCAATGACGATGTAGCCGCCGCACTTCAGCCAGACCTGCCGGTGAAAGGCGTCCTCGATCTGCTTCTGGATGCCGTAGCGCTCGAAGATCGCCACGGGCTCGCGGTAGTGCGTGATGCGTGAGACGCTGCGCTTGCTCACCTGGCCGACCATCTCCTGCATGCGCTTCACGCTGTTCTCGTCGTCGCACACGACCTCCTCGATTTCGTCGGTGAGAAAATCGCGCACGGTGCGCTCGACGAGATCGGGTTCCTGAAAGACGCAGGACGTCCCTTTTTTTTCCTTCATCTGCTGCTCAATGCTGCGCCACTGCTCGATGAGATACGCGATGTCGCGGATGAAATAGCGCGCCTTCTGCCCTTCGCCGACGGTGCGGATGATGACGCCCATGCCCTCGGGCACGCTGAGTTCGCGGAGGATTTTCCGCAGGCGTTCGCGCTCCTTCGGGTTTTCGATCTTGCGCGAGATGCCGCACTGTTCGCTGAAGGGCATGAGCACGAGGAAGCGTCCGGCGAGGCTGATGTTCGTGGTAATGCGCGGGCCCTTCGTGCTGATGGGGCCCTTCGTCACTTGCACGAGCACTTCGCTGCCGACGGGGTAGATGCTCGGGATGTCCTTCGAGGTGATGCGCTGCTTTTGCTTTTTGTTCGTGCGCTCGACTTCCTCGACGCCCGCATCGAGTGCCGCAGGGAGCGCGTCCCAGAAATGCAGGAACGCATTTTTTTCGTAGCCGATGTCCACGAACATCGCCTTGAGCCCCTGCTCGATGTTGCGCACGCGGCCTTTGAAAATGCTGCCGACAATGTTCCGTTCGTTGGTGCGCTCGACGTTGTATTCTTCGAGTACTCCGTTCTCGAGGAGCGCGACGCGCTTCTCCAGTTTTTCGACGGTGATGATGAGTTTGTTGCCTGTCTGACGAGGTCCGAGTCCGATGAGTCGTTTCACTTTGTTGATTAGGGAAAAGGTTGTGTTGACGATTTTGGTGAGCACTGGGTGGGGTGAGTTTTAGCGGTGGCCTGGAGTGGGTGGAGTCGTGGGATTATTCTTGGATTTTCCGACGCCGAAGAGGCGCTGGAAGAAATTGGGCTTGGAAACACTGCCGCGCCGGTCGGCGGAGGCGCGCACGTCAGGGCGGGCGGAATCGCGTCCGCCGGTGCCGGAGGAACGGTCGGGAGCGCCGACGTGGTCGGAGGTTTCCCGGTCATCGGAGGTGATCAGCGTTCCCGGTTTTTGATCGGTGCCCTTGAAAGTGGTGGCCACGAGCGTGCCGATGCCGCCTTCCTCTTTCAGGTTGATCTCGGAAATCTGCGTGAGGTTGCCGCGGACGGGATCCATCCACGCGATTTTCGGAGCATAGCCGCCTTCGAGCGCGAGGCATTCGGTGAGGATTTTGTGGGCGACGGGTGCGGCCACTCCGCCGCCGGATTTTGCGCCCTGGATCATCACGACGATGGAATACTTCGGCTGCTTGTACGGCGCGAAGCACATGAACCAGACGTGGTTGTCCTTTTCCTTGATGGCGTGTCCGCGCTCATCCTTGCCGACGGTCCGCCAGAATTGCGCGGTGCCGGTTTTTCCCGCGACCTCGACGCCTTTGATCCGCGCCTTCTTGCCCGTGCCGCCGGCCTCGTTCACGACCTTCCACATTCCCTGCCGCACGGCCTCGATCTCCGATGCGGTGAAGCCCATGCTGGGGAGGCTCGCGCGGATCTTCGGCTCGACGGGCACGACGAGACTGCCCTGCTCGTCGCGCACATCCTCACCGCCGGAATCCACGAGGCGCGAGACGAGGCGCGGAATGTACGATGTGCCGCCATTGGCGACCGTCGCGCAGACCATCGCCATCTGGAGCGGGGAGGCGAGCACGGAGCCCTGGCCGATGGCGGTGTTCGCGATGTGGCCGGTGGATTTTTCGAGGATGGACTGGCCGTGCGCGGCGAGCCAGCGCGGGCCGGGCAGGGCGCCTGGACTTTCGCCGCTGAGAGGAATGCCGGAGCGCATTCCGAGTCCGAGGGCGTCGCCGATTTTTTCAAAGTTCACGAGTTTTGCATCGCGGCCCCACTGGTAGAAAAAGCAGTTGCAGGAATTCTTGATGGCCCCCGTGAGGTTCAGCGTGCCGTGGGCTCCGTGGACATCGGCGATCCAGCATTTCATGGGTCGGTTCCCGATCAGGAAACTGCCCGCGCAATTGTAGCTGCGGCTCGGCGTGAGGTCGCCGAGGAAGCCGGCGAGCGCGGAGACGATTTTGTACGTGGAGCCCGGTGCGAAGGACTGCACGGCGCGGTTCACGAGCGGATCGGTGGCGTCGTCGTCGAGCTTCTGGTAGTCGTCGGCGCTGATCTTCGGGATGAAAATATTCGGGTCGTAGTTCGGCACGCTGGCCATCGCGAGGATGTCGCCATTCTGCGGATCCACGACGACGACGGCGGCGCGGCCCACGCCGGCCTGCTTCAGCGTGCGCTCGACGATGGTCTGGATGCGCGCGTCAATCGTGAGATACACGTTGCTGCCGGGCGTGGGCGCGTCGCGTGAAAGCTCCGCGCCAATCTTGTTTTTCGCGCTGCGCTCGAGCACGCGGCGTCCGGGCTTTCCGCGCAGGTATTGGTCGAACGCCAGCTCGACATTCGAGCGCCCCTGCACGTCGGGCTGGTAGAAATTGAAGTCCTTGTTGTCAGCCAGCTTGTTGATGTCCTCGGGGGCACCGACGTAGCCGAGGATGTGCGAGGCGAGCGAGCCGTAGAGGTATTGCCGGACGGGGCGCAGCGAGACTTCCACGCCGGGCAGCCCCATGTCCTCCTCGGAAATTTTTGCGACGGTGCGGAAGTCCGCGTCCTCGATGTAGGTGAACGGCACGTGTCCATTCGTGCGGAAATGGCGCTCGAGCTGCCCGGCATTGTAGTCGTGGGCGAGCTGGAGATTTTTGAATTTCGGGATGATCGCCTGGTTCACGATCTCGACGATGTCGGCCACATCCACCTCGGCCTGCATGCCGTCGCGCGTCGTGCGGTATTTTGAGAGCGGGATGTAGCGGTCGTTCTGTTCGCTGTAGCCCGTCACCATTTGCGGGAGGTAAAAATCCACGCCGTAGCTCGACCGGTTGGCGACGAGCGTGATGCCGTTGCGGTCGCGGATTTCGCCGCGCACGCTCGGGATGCGGACGGTGACCGAGGAACTCTTGCGCACGCGGTCGCTCCATTTTTTGGAATTGATCACCTGCTCGCGCCACAGCTTTGCGGAGAGGACGCCGAGCATCCCGAGCATGAAAATCGCGAGCACGTACACGCGCATCGCGGTGCTCGACAGAGCGCGCATTTTCAAAATCTGGCGGAGCATGCTCATCGGATCAGATGGCCGCACGCCTCGGTGCAAAGAGCCCGGCGCGGCGGCCGGTCCAGTTCAGAATCAGGAAAAGCGGGACGGCGAGGAAGGCCGTGACGAGCGCGGTGCCGCCGATCCGCGTCCAGATTTCGTGCGGCCACACGAGGGCGAACGGTTCGCGGCGGAAGGTGATGATGATGTATTCCACGAGCACGAGCACGGAGGTGAGCGCGCCGGCGACGGCGGCGTGAATGTACCACAGACCGCGCAGGTAGAGCGGGCGCAGGCCGTTCATCATCGCGCCGATCCCCGCGTAGAGCAGGATCGTGCCGCCGAAGGGGAAATCCACGCGCCCCTCGACGGGCATGAAGTGCATGCAGTCCCACATGAGTCCGGCGGCGAACGCGAGCACGAGCATTCCCGCCACGGGTAGCGCTGCCGCGCCGCAGAGAAAAATGAGCGGCAGCAGCATGATCTGGCTGCCAAATCCCGGCACCGCGCCGACGAAATGCTGGAGCGCGAGGCCGAGGAACATGGCGATGATGAAAAAGATCGTGATCATTTTTCAGCGCACGGTGGTGGCCCCTTTCCTGCCGGTGATCACGAAGACATCCGAGAGGCCGGCGATGTCCACGGAGGGCTCGATGACGGCCTGCCCGTCGAGTTCGCGCGATTTGAATTCGACGATCTTCCCGATGAGAATTCCCGGCGGGTAGATGCTGCCCGCGCCGCTCGTGAGGATCCGCTGCTCCGCGCGCAGCGGTGCAAAGCGCGAGAGAAAATTCAAAGTCATCGTGGGCTGGATGCTGTTCGACGTGCGCTGGCCGCGGACTTCCACGCGGACGATGCCCTGTTCCTTCGTGCTTTCGACGCTGCCGGCGACTTTGCAGTTCTCATCCGAGATCAGCAGCACGGTGGCGGAGTGCTCGCTGAGGGTCATCACTTTTCCGACGAGCCCGTCGGGCGTGACCACGGCGAGCCCGGCCTCGACGTGATCGAGCGTGCCCTTGTCAATCACCACGGTGCTCCACCAGTTCGACGGGCTGCGGCCGATGACGCGCGCGGACACGAGCGCGAACGGCGAGGAGTCCTGGTAGCCGAGCGCGGACTTTATGCGGATGTTCTCGGCCTCGACGCCACGCAGCGCGAGGTTCGTGGCGCGGAGTTCGTCGTTGCTCACTCGCAGTCGCTGGTTTTCGGCCTCGAGTTCGTCGAGTTTTTTCAGGCCCGCGCGGTATTTTTTGTAGCGCTCGTCCACCTCGGATCCTTTTTTCAAGAACGGCGAGATGATGCCGAGGAATGCGCTCTGCATCCGCTGCCGGTTGTGCGGGCTGAGGACGAAGACGCCGATGAGCGCGACGAGGAAGACGCCGATGGCGATGAGATTCGCGCGGCGGTTCATGGGAGGGACCTCCGAAATGACGGATGACGAATGACGAATGACGAAGCAGGCGCGCGCCGCCGCCTTGGGCGTTGGGCGTTGGGCGTTGGGCG
>JANXZI010000623.1 GCA_025355595.1 Spartobacteria bacterium | reverse complement strand
GGCTACACCGTCGGCAACGACATGAGTTCGCGCGACATCGAGGGCGAGAACCCGCTCTACCTCCCGCAGGCGAAAGTCTATCTCGGCTGCTGCGCGCTCGGCCCCGGCATCGTCGTGCGCGATCCGCTGCCGCGCGAGACGGCGATCGAACTGCGCATCCGCCGCGGCGGCGCAGAGGTTTTCTCCGGCGCGACTTCGATTTCGCAAATGAAGCGCACCTTCGACGAACTCGTCGGCTGGCTCATGCGCGAGAACGGCTTCCCCGCCGGCTGCGTGCTGCTCACCGGCACCGGCCTCGTGCCGCCGAATGAATTCACGCTGGCGCACGGCGACGAGATTGCGATCACGATCGGGTCAGTCGGCACGCTGCGGAATGTGGTGGGCTGAACTCGGTGCGCGTGTGGACAAGGCGACATTTTCAAGCCGATTACAGGAAGCCAGCGATCTTACTGGAGACTTCACCGTAGCATTCGCCAGCAACCATCTCCCAAATTCCTACCGCTATCTTGTTAGCCTCAATCGATCTTCCGACCGCAACCTCACGCCAGACGAACACGTTTTTCCCCACGATGTAGATCCAGTTGCTCCGCTTACGGCTAGCGAGGTCGTTGAGCTTCTTTGCCGCGATAACCGCGTTCCCGAGTGGATCGATATTTGGGTCGAGCGCGCTGATTCAGAACATTCCTACATGCGGCTCGGGTGCTGTGGACGTTTCACAGACAACGAAGCATATCTTTATTACAAGGAGACTGGGATTGCGCCATTCGGTAGCAAAAGTCCTCCGCTTCCTCCTCGCTGGTCCAAAGAGCAGGGGAGATTCGACCTTAACTCTTGTCCGAAGTATTCTTGGTGACGTGCATCTGCCAGCCCGGAGGGTTGCCGGAAATTAGCCGGTGGTCGAGCGAGGCACGAGCGAACACCACCGGATCAGCAGACAAAACGGACGCACCCCGGATGGGGTGCCGGAAGCGTTCGGAAGATTCCCGGCGCACCCTCCGGGGCGCATCGCCGTGAGACCGATGATCCGGTGGTTCTCGCTCGCAGACTCGCTCCACCACCGGCTAATTTCCATCGTCCCTCCGGGACGCGCGGCGATTTGCACTGCTTCGTGATCGAAGGTGTGCATGACGGACTCGAACCGTGTCCGCGTATTCCCTGCGGCTAACCGGCACGGTTTTCCAGCAGCAGCCGCACCACCTCCGACGCTGCTATGAAGCCGAACACACCGGTGATGAACGTCGCCGCGCCGACCCCACTCGCGCAGTCCATCCGCAGGCTCTCGCCTTCCTCGGGCTCGGCGCCGCAGGTGCCGTCGGCGCGCGGATAGACGGGCAATTCCGCCGTGAAGACGCACGGCACGCCCATCGGCTTCGCGAGGCCGCCACGGCCTGCGGGCCAGCCGTATTCGCGGCGCAGATGCCGGCGGACTTGGCGCAGCAGTTCGTCATTTCCCGCCATGCCGAGATCGCTCGCCTCCACTTGCAAAGGATCGCGCCGCCCGCCGGCCGAGCCGCAGGTGAGCACACGCCGTCCGCGCGTGTGGCATTCGTGGATGAGGTGCGACTTGATGGACATGCGGTCCACGCAGTCCACGACGAAATCGAACGGCGGCGCGAGCAGCTCGGCGGAGTTCGCCTTGGTGTAAAATTCCGCCTTCGCCTCGACCCGGCACGACGGTGAAATTTGCCGCACGCGCTCGGCCATCACGCTGACTTTCGGGCGGCCGACGGTGCCTGTCAGTGCGGGGAGCTGGCGGTTGATATTCGTCACGCAAACGTCGTCCGCATCCACGATCGTCAGCGCGCCGATGCCCGTGCGCGCGAGTGCCTCGACGACCCACGAGCCCACGCCGCCGATGCCGATCACGCACACATGCGCGCCGCGCAGCCGGGTCATCGCCGCAGCACCGAAGAGCCGCCCGATGCCGCCGAAGCGCGCGAGGTAGTCTGGATCAGCGGTGCTCATCGTGGCGTAGCGCAGGTCTCCAGACCTGCGCGATCATTCCTTCGTCCGCGCAGGTCTGGAGACCTGCGCTACATTTTTCTGCGCCGCTCATTGCACCGCGATGTGCGCCTCCATCGCCTCGCGCGTGATCATGTAGCGCGCGCCGCAGCGCGGGCAGCTCATGCGGATCGCGGGCTCGTCGCCGAAGAGCGCGTCGGCATCCCGCAGCATCACGGGGCGCAGTACGTCCATCATGCGGCGCTCGGTGCAGCCGCATTCCCAGCGGTAGTGGCGTTTCTCCAGCAGTGTGAGTGTCTCGCCTTGATCCATCGCGCGGATCGCCTCGTCGTCCAGCGCCTCGAACCACGCCATGTCGCAATCCGGCTGCGCGCTCACCATCACGAAATCCTCCTCGCCGTGCCGGAACAGGCGGGCGGGCCGCTGCTCGCTGTTCTCGTAGTAGCGCTCCACGGCGGGAAAAATATCCGTGTCCTTCAGCTCCACCACGCTGCGCCGGGGCTGCGAGCCGCCGCGCACGATGTCGCTCATGAAAAGGTTGCGTCCGTCATTTTTCACATCCTCGGTGAAGATCTGGCCGACGACGGTGCCGCGTCCATTGTCGCCGGTGACGAAGAGATTCACCAGCGGCTCGGTGAAATGAATCATCCACGCGGTCGTCTCATTCCGCGGGCGCGAAGCGCAGTGCAGCGTGAGCGCGGCGAGCGCCTCCTTCATCATCGTGTCCTCGGTCGGGCGGCTCTGCCGGTCGAGCTGCGCGAGGTGCAAATAGTAGTCCACAAAAAGTTCACCGAAATCCGC
>JANXZI010000598.1 GCA_025355595.1 Spartobacteria bacterium | reverse complement strand
CCGCACGACTTCAGAATTTCGCCCGCGCCCTCGTGATCCGTCGGGTAAAAGCCGAACGCTTCAGACGGCACGCCGGCCGCGATGAATGCCTGAATCAATCGGAACGGCGTCCACGGCTCGTCGCGTCCCGGCTTGATCACGACCGGCGTCTTCAACGCGATGGCCGGCAGCCAGAGCGAATTCACCGCGGGCGAATTGCTCGGCATCACGAGCCCGAGCGCCTCGCACGAGGGGAAAAACGAGAGCTTGGTGCCGAACTGCTCGCCGAAGCCACGGTCAATGATCGTCATGTCCAGCCCGCGCGAGAGGCCGTTCAGGATCACATCGAGATGCGTAAGCGCGTAGTGAATCTTGGCCATGTTCCGCCGCACCATCACATGCGGGAGCCCGCTCGTGCTGCTCAGCGTCGCGACGTATTCGTCCGCGTTCTGTGTGTGCCCCTTGTCACCGAGCGGGAGCGTGCCGTTCAGGAAAAATTCGCCCGCCTTCGCACTCATCGCAACGAGCTGCGCCACGGTGAATTTTTTCAGCGCCGCCCGCGCGTCGCCGAGCTTGCGAAAATCTTTTCGCAAAATGCCCGCATTGATCGTCGAGACGACCGCCTTCACCTCGCCCGTGCGGTGGTCTTTGATTTCGAGCTTGTCGAGGCTCTCGTAGCTGCGGCCGAGACGGAGGACGGGAAGATGCGGGACGGTGCTCATGGCGGATCAGGTGGGTGAAAAGTGAGAACCGCATTTGATACGTGCGCGTAATACCAGTGGCAAAGGTTTTCTCCGACCGTAGCCCCGACGGCAGGAGGAGGGCTGATCGAATGACGGATGACGAATGTCGAATGTCGAGGAGCGGTGCCTGAACCCGTGAGTGCGACGCTTTCGTCGCAACATGTTTCCGCGACATCTCGTGGCGAGGCGAGACCGGAGGCGTGGCGCCTCCGATACCCGTTGCGACAAGGGCGTTGCAGCCACGGCGCGTCACACACCGGCTTCCGGGAATCAACCTGCTTGGTTTTTCAAAGCGGCACCGCGCATCCTCCTGAACGATGCAAATCCGCCCCGCGACCGACGCCGACATCCCGCTCCTCCGCGATCTCGCGCAGCGCATCTGGCGCGCGTGCTATCCAGGCATCATCACGGCGGAGCAGATCGAATTCATGCTCGGCTGGATGTACTCCGAAGCGGAAATCCGAAGCCAGCTCGGCGCAGGCGTGCCGTGGGAAATCGCGGAGCTGGATGGCGAGCCAGTCGGCTACCTCTCGTGGCAGCGCGACGACGATGGCCGCGTGAAAATCAGCAAGCTCTACGTGCTGGCCGCGCATCAGCGTCGCGGGCTCGGTCGCAAAATGCTCGAGCACATCTGCGAGCAGACCCGCGCACTCGGCGCACACGCGATGTGGATGCAGGTGAACAAGCGCAACGACCGCGCAATCGGTGCGTATCTCAAGGCCGGCTTCCACATCGAAAAGGAAGCCGTGTTCGACATCGGTGGCGGCTTCGTGATGGACGACTACCTGATGGCGCGAAGCGTGTGATACCATCTCGCACCAATCACCGGACAGAAAGCGGGGAGGCAGGTCTCGGGTAGCGTAGGCGTTCCGCCTGCTGTGGCGCCCGTCCCGCGCGGCACCCGGCGGAAGATCCCAGGCGTTCCGAGCACCAGAGACCTCGGGGTGTATTCCGCGGGACGCGCAATACGGCGGGCGGGACGCCCACGCTACCCGAGGCACGACGTCCTGCTTCGCCGCGCATCGGTCATCTTATTTCCAAAACGCTACGCCAGCACCGGCTTCACGATCTCGCCGTGGATGTCCGTGAGCCGGAAGTCGCGGCCCTGGTAACGATACGTGAGCTTCGTGTGGTCGGTGCCCATGAGGTGCAGGATCGTTGCGTTCAGGTCATGCACATGCACGGGATCGCGCACGATGTTGTAGCAATAGTCGTCCGTCTCCCCGTGCGTGATTCCTTTGCGCACGCCCGCGCCGGCGAGCAGCACGGTGAAGCAGCGCGGGTGATGATCGCGTCCGTAGTTCGTCTCGGTGAGCGTGCCCTGCGAGTAGATCGTGCGGCCAAATTCACCGCCCCACACGATGAGCGTGTCGTCGAGCAGGCCGCGCTGTTTGAGATCGGTGAGCAGCGCGGCGGTCGGCTGGTCGGTGTCGTGGCACTGGCCCTTGATCGCATTCGGCAGGCCGCCGTGGTGATCCCAGCCCATGTGGAAGAGCTGCACGAATCGCACGTCGCGCTCGGCGAGGCGGCGCGCGAGCAGGCAGTTCGACGCGTAGGTGCCGGGCGTCTTTACCTCGGGGCCGTACATGTCGAGGACGTGCTGCGGCTCCTTCGAGATGTCTGTGAGGTCGGGCACGCTCGTCTGCATCCGGAACGCCATCTCGTATTGCGCGATGCGCGTCTGGATTTCCGGATCGCCGAGCGCGTCGAAATGTTTTCCGTTCAGCGCAGCGAGTTCATCGAGCGTCTCACGGCGCGATTCGCGATCCATGCCGGGCGGATTGGAAAGATAGAGCACCGGGTCGCCCTTGTTGCGGAATTTTACCCCCTGATACTGCGACGGCAGAAAGCCCGCGCTCCACAGCCGGTCGTAGAGCGGCTGGTCGTCCTTGCGCCCGGTGCCGAACGAAGTGAGCACGACGTACGCGGGCAAGTCCTTGTTCTCGCTGCCAAGCCCGTAGCCGACCCAAGAGCCGATGCTCGGGCGTCCGGCGAGCTGCGAGCCGGTCTGTGAGAAAGTGATCGCCGGGTCGTGGTTGATCGCCTCGGTGAAAAGCGAGCGCACGATGCAAAACTCGTCGCTCACTTTCGCCATGTGCGGCATCAGCTCGCTCAGCCACGCGCCGCCCTTCCCGTGCTGCGCAAATTTGAAGATGCTCGGCGCGACGGGAAATTTTTTCTGCCCGCTCGTCATCGTCGTCAGCCGCTGGCCCTTGCGAATCGAGTCCGGCAAATCCTCGCCGCGACGTTTTGCAAGCGCGGGCTTCGGGTCGAAGAGATCCATCTGCGACGGCGCGCCCGACTGGAAGAGATAGATGATGCGCTTTGCCTTCGGCGTGAAATTTGGGAACGCCGGTTTCTCCGCCGCGAAGAGCGACGGACCGAGCAGCGAGCCGAGCGCCGTGAGGCCGATGCCTCATAATCTCTACCGTCGCTGCAGGCGTGGTATCAATGTCCGGCTTTTTGGTTTGCGCGCGC
>JANXZI010000581.1 GCA_025355595.1 Spartobacteria bacterium | reverse complement strand
ATGTGCGCCGCGCTCGGCAGGCCGCCCGCGTGCGCGCTGTATTGCGTGGGGTCGGGATACGCGCGGAAAAGCTGCACCTCCTTCGTGATCTCGAATGCGCTCACATCCAGATCATCGAATGCTGCGAGCGCGCCCGGCTCGATGGGCACCGTCACGCGCCAGAGCCGCGCGGAGCTGCCGTTGTTGAGCTGCACCGGCAGCGGGATTGCATCGCTCGATTTCGCCGTGAGCAAAGGCACGCGCGCCGCGAAATTTTCCGGCGCACCGGCGGCGGGACGGAAGAACTGCACTGTGACGACCGGCGTGCTGTCGCGCTCGCTGTCACACGCCGCGATGAGATGCAGCGCGCGATAGCGGCCCTTCGGAACTTGGAACCGGATGCGCGTCGGATTTTCCAGCAGCGGCCCCATCCAGCGTCCGCCGAGCGGATCGTGGTTCGGCGAGAAGTCACCCGTGAGATTTCCATTTTGCAGCCAGCTCGCGCCGACATCCACATGATCATTCCCGCGTGAATCGCGCCGTGGAAAAACGAACGGCACGCCCTGCACCATCGCCGGCTCACCCGCCTTCGGCAGCGAACCGCTCTCGACGGATGTGCCGTTGATCCGCTCGGCGTTCACGCGGCTGTCGATCCTCACCGGGTCGAAAATCGGCGGCTCCACCGCGAGCGCCCGCGTCTCGACTGAAAATAGTTCGACATTCGCCGACAGCGTGAGCCACAGCGGCCCGCCGATGGAAACCGGCGGCGGAATTTTCGCCGCAGGCTTGCCCGCGGGAGCAGCAGCGGGCGCCGCCGCCGCCGTCGGAACCTCCCGCGCATTCAGCAGCACATCATTGAACCAAATCTCAAACCGATCCCGCCGCAGCACATACCGGATCGAAAAACGCCGCTCCGACACGCCCGGCAGCGAAGCCATCTCCGCCTCGATCAGCTTTCGCACCTCCTCCGGCCATGTGAGACTTCGCTGGTAGCTCCCGCGTGTCTGATGGCTCGCCGCCACGCCCGCCGCATTCACCGACACCGCGTCGCTCCCGGCCACCGCCGACACGCTCACTGGCAATCCTGGCGCACCATCCTCGCCGATGATCGCCTTGAGGCTGGCGACCGTCTTCGCCGCCGGATTCATCGTGAAACGGATCGTCACCTCGGTGTTCGCCGCGATCTTCGCCGGAGTCGTGAGCTTGATCGGACGCGCGTCCGCGACGAACGCCGTCGCGCCGTCGCTCGTCTGCATTTCGAGTTTCATCGGCTTCCCCGCGACATCCGTCGCGAGCCAGCCGGTCACGCTTTTCACCTGTCCCGCCTGCTGCTCCCACCACGGCTCGGCGCTCGACATTTGCGCTGTGGCGACCAGCGCGAGTGCGGCGGAAAATACTGTGCAGCGCATCCGCCGAGCGACGCGCAGAACAATGCGATTCCGGGTGAAGCTGAGGGGGGGCGTCATGTCGTGGGGTGTTGATTGGGGCGCATCTCCAAATCGTAAAATGGCCCGGCGCGCGCGGCCATTTTCCACTCGGAAGCTGTCGCGTGTGATTACCTTGAGCGTCGTCGCGGGCTTAGACCGTTTTCACGACGCCGCCGCTGCCGCGAAATGCGATTGCCATTCCGCGTGCAGGCTCCGTTCCACTTTTGCGGCTCGCAATCTTCGGTGCCAGCGGAGAAGACGTGCAAGAGGCGCAGTCATCCGTCGATCCTCGGAAAGCAATTTTCCGTCTCGGGAAATGCGCCGCACCTTATGATCTCCCCCGTCATTTCGACACTCATCTTGCTCGCGCTCGCCGCGCATGGCGCGGACTGGCCGCAGTTCCGCGGGCCTGCGGGAATCGGCACGACCGAAGAGCGCGATCTGCCGCTCACATGGAATGCGAAGACCGGCGAGAACATCGTGTGGCGCGCCCCGTTGCCGAAAAGCGACCGCGCCTACTCGTCGCCCATCGTTGCGGGTGATCGTGTCTTCGTGACGTGCGCGCAAAACGAACCGCTCGCGCATCACGTCCTCTGCTTTGCAAAAGCCGACGGGCGCCTGCTGTGGGACACGACCGTGACTCCGGGGCCGCTCGTTTTGAAAGACCTGCGCGGCGGCTATTGCGCGCCGACTCCGTGCAGCGACGGCAAGCGCGTATTCGTCGTCTTCGGCTCGGCGGTCATCGCGGCGCTGGACTTCGACGGCAAAATTGCGTGGCGGCGCGACCTCGAAAAATTCGCTTTCGATGTGGCGCTCGGAGCGAGTCCGATTCTGTTTGGCGAGACGGTCATTCTCGATTGCGACCAGACGGGGAAGACTTCGAGCATCGTCGCATTCGACCAGACGAGCGGCAAAGTCAGATGGGAAGCTAGGCGCCCTGAGACAGGCTTCTCACACAGCACGCCGGTCATCGCGAACGTCACCGGCAGGCCGCAGATGTTTGTGGCCGCGAGCCGCGCGCTGGAAGGGCTCGATCCCGCGAGCGGAAATCCGTTGTGGCGATGCGCCGCACCGGGCGACGCGGCGTCGCCGGCCTTCGATGGCAAAGTGATTTTCTCCGACAGCGGGCGCGGCGGGAAAGCCGTGTGCGTGGACCCGAGCGGCATGGGCGATGTCACCGCGACGCATTTGCGCTGGACGTATCCGAATATTCCCGAGGGCATCGCGTCGCCCGTCATCGCCGGTGGGCTCGTGTGGCGCATGCACTCGCCCGAGATTTTGAAAGCGATCCGCGTCGCCGATGGCACGCTCGCATTTTCCGAGCGGCTCACGGGCGTCTCGACATGGGCGAGCCCGATCGCGACCGCCGACGGCCGCATCTATCTCGCGAGCGCGGGCAAGAGCTACGTGCTCAAGGCCGGCGACAAATTCGAGATCCTCGCCACGAACGAAATCGGCGAGGACCACCGCGCCAGCGCCGCGGTGAGCGACGGACGCATCTATATTCGCGGCGACAAAACCCTCTACTGCATCGGCAAACCATGAAGGCACACATCATCACACTCGCTCTCACCGCCGCTGCTTCGTTCGCCGGCGAATGGATCAACCTTTCCGACACGGTCACCGCGCCGCTGAAGCCGGGTTACGCCGGGCCGACGGCGGGCGTCACCGTGGATCGCGCGGGCGGCGATGTGTTCATCGTCGTGAGCGATCTCGGGCTGTGGCGCAGCGCGGATCACGGCGCGACTTTTGCGCGATGCGACGACAAGGCCATCGGCGGACGCTGCGAGACGGGCTGGGCGCTGCAAGGCGATCCGGCGGGGAAACGGCTCGCCTGTTTCATGATCTACGGCAGCAGCGCGATGACGGCGGACGGCGGCACGACTTGGACAAAATTCAAAGTCTCGCACCTCGATTTCGGCGCGGTGGACTGGGCGGACACGGGCAGACGTCTGCTCGCCATCCGCCACGAGAGCGGTGGCCTGCTCACCACGAGCGAGGACGGTGGCGCGACTTGGAAGGACATCGAGAAAGGTTTCAGCGGCTGCGGCGTGCTGGATCGCGCCACATTCATCGCGACGAAGGAAAAGGAGCCCGGCATTTTCCGCAGCACCGACGCGGGCGCGACGTGGGCGAAAGTCTTCGACGAAAAACCGTCTGCCGGAGTGCCCGTGGTTTTGGACGGCGCAGCATACTGGCCGACCGGCAAGACGGTGCTCGTCTCGCGCGACAAGGGCGCGACGTGGAGCGCGCTCGCGCCCGTGGACGCGACGCACGGCCCGCTTTTCAAAAGCGCGGAGCATTTCGTCGTCGTCGGAAAAGGCGGCTTCGTCGAAACGAAGGACGCCGGAAAAACCTGGCTGTCTGCCGCGCCGTTGCCCGCGGGATTCACCACCGCGCGCGTCGGCCCGAATTACGCATGGGATGCGAAGGCCGACATTTTTTACGCATCCACGATGAGCAAGGCGACGTTCAAATTTGAGCGCACAAAATAGCCCGGGCGAGTGAGCACCGAAAAGCCGCGGGCCGCTTTTCCCGAATAGGGTGGCATTGCTCGCACGATGGATTCCGGGAATGCAAACGACGCGGAGTGAGCCGGAACCGTCCGGACAGAAGATCAAACCGTGATCGTTTTTTTCTCCGGGTGCACCGCGTTTTTCCGCGCGGGCGGGGGATGGTAGCGCGTACGGGATTCGAACCCGTGTACCAGCCTTGAGAGGGCTGTGTCCTAGGCCTCTAGACGAACGCGCCATTGCAAAAGAGGGCCGCGACACTAGCGCGACTGTCCGGCTCCGCAATCGGAATCTCGACGGAAAGCAGCCGGGCTTCAGCCGGGAACTGCTTTTGTCACCGTTGCGGCGAGTCCTTGCCGTCGGTGAGCCATTCGAGATTGAAGCGCGCGACGGTCAGGCGCCCACCGGCGAACGCGGCCAGTCCCGGGTTATTTCCGCTGCGGCCGTAGAAGCACAGGATCGTGCCGGCGGGCGTCACGGCGATGTCGCTGTACATGCTCGCGCCGGGCTCGATGGCCTTGTTCACGGGCCACGTCTGCGCTTCGTCGTAGCTGAGTTTCACGGAGACGTTCTTGCGGTCGCGATTTTTGCCGGGTTCGGCTTTTCCGTCGGCGCGATCGAGGTTGTGCGGGTTAGAAAAGAGGATGCGGTTTTTGCCGCCGGCTGTCTCGGTGGAGTAGCGCACGATGCCGGCCATGCAGATGGGTTCGAGCAGCGCGCCGTCGAATTTCGGGGTGCTCCAGCCAGTCGCGCCGTCCTTGCTCGTCGTGATCAGGCGGCGGTGCGCTTTCGATTCGCTGCGCAAGTTCAGCATCACGCGGCCGTCGGCGAGTTCGATGGCGACGGTTTCGTTCGGGTTGATCCATTCGTCGGTGCAGGGCACGGCGATGTCGCCGGCGTGCCAGGTCTTGCCGGCGTCGTCGCTGTAGATCGTTGCGGTGACGGACGGTCGGTGCGCATTCCCTCCCGTGCCGGTGGAGAGCCACACGGGGACGACGAGGCGTCCGCTGCGAAGCTGCACGCTGTGGTCGGGGCCGGTCGCGAGCACTTTCCACGCGTAGCTTTTTTGGAACGCGTCGAAGGTCTTGGTGATTTCGACGGGCTTGCTCCACGTCACGCCGTCATCCGTGCTGCGCGTGTAGAAGCACCGCATGTATTCGATGCAGAAGAGCCCGTGGACCGTGCCGTCGCGGTCGGCGATGAGCACGGGGTTGTTGTAGGTCACGTCCTTCGGATCCACGTTTTTCACGCGCAGCGAGAAGGGATTTTTTTCGATGGTGCCTTCGACTTGGGTGAGGATTTTCGGGACGCTCCACGTTTTGCCGTCGTCGGTCGAGCGGCGAAGGAGGATGCGGATGTCGTCCCAGTCGCTGGCCCCTGCGGCCCGTTTGCGCGCCTCGCACCACGCGAGTACGGAGCCCTTCGCGGTCACGACGATGCCGGGGATGTGGTACACTTGGTAGGCGGGATCGTCGCCGACGGCGAAGAGGTCTTGCTTCTCGATGAAGGGCTCGGCGGCGGTGACCGCGACGGTGAGGAGGGCGAGGAGGAACAGCGTTGGTTTCATGATGAAAATTCGAGGGGCGTGATTTGGAGTTATTCGCAGAGGCGCGGAGGGAGAGTGTGGTGGTGGGCAGAGGAAGATTTTGTCAGGCAAGGACGCGAAGGTGCAAAGATTGGCGGTCAGTTTCAGTGCGTTTTTTTTGCGGGCTTCACCACTCGCCGCCGCGCTGGAATTTTGCCTTCGCATTTTTGCCAAACTGCGCGGCGGCGGCGTTGATCGCGCCGAGGATTTCCGCCGTGCTGCGGCCGCCCGTGTCGCGTGCGGCGGGGATGATCGTTTGGCAATCGTTGCTGTCCATGAAGCGCGCGGCGTCGAGCAGCGCGGGCTGATCCTCGGGCGGGATGACGAGGAAGCCGTGCTGGTCCGCGTGGATGAGATCGCCGGCGAGACCTTGCGTTCGGATTCGCGTCGCGGTGCGCCTTCTTGCTCGGCTCGAAAACGACGGTGATCGCGTAGCCGGCCATCGGCCCCATCTGCGGCATGAAGTCGCGCACCTCCTCGATGTTGAAAGCATCCGCCGCGGCGTCGCGTTTGGTGATTTGCTCCCCGCCATTGTAGATCGTGGGTGTGTTCCAGCGCTGGAGCAGGAGGAGGTCGGCGTGGGAGAGGCGCGCAGGCGTGTCGTTGCTCATGGCTGCGCGCATTCGTCGCGATTTGCGCGGTACGGCACAAGCCGAAGGTGCGGCGGGCGCGGCTTCGATCCGTCGGATTTCTAACCCGTATGGAAAATCGAGCACCGGGCACGCAATCCGCTTTCTCGAAGCCATGCTCACTCAGAAACAGAAAATCCTCACGGCATCGGTGCTGGCTGTCGCAGCCGGGGTGGGCCTCTATTTCCAACTCCGGACCCCGGTGCCACCGCGCCCGGCCTCGGTGGAGGCCGTGATGCCGGCGGACATGCTCAAGGCTCTCGCCGACGCGGGCAAGAATGGCGACAAAATGCCAGCCGCGCCGAAGGTCAAACGCGTCGCCCCGGCGGAGGCAAAGCCCGGTGCCGGTACGGAGATCACCTTTAAACGGACCGGTGCGAATGCACTCCAGGTGAAGGTCGCCAACACGGGCGCGCAGCCGTACGCGCTCCGCTATTCCGCCGGCGCGATTTTCGAGGACGACAGGTCCGGGATGGTGCTGCTGAAACCCGTGGCTGCGACGGTGGAGCCGGGCGGCACGCTGGAGCAGGAACTCGTGGTGGCCATGCTCAGTTCCGAGAAGCAGGAAGGCCGCGGGACTTTCCGGGACACCACAAAAACGCAGCCGAAACTTGAGTCGTTGATGAAGCATCTCGATTTGCATCCCGAGATTCCGGTGGGCGTGGTGCAGACGGCGGTGCTCGCGATTCTGGAGGATGCGCCGCTGGATTTGTTCGCGCAATTCCCGATGCCAAAGGCGGCCGCAACGCCGGCGGGAGAAGTTTTCAAGGTGGAGACCTGCCAGATCATCGCGGCGCTCCAGCTCCTGCGGGACATCGGCGTGGATTCCGCGGCCATGTCGCAGGATCCGCAGCTCAAGATCGAGGCGATGATCGATCTGAAGGCGCACGAAATCGCGAAGCAATACTACGGCATCAGCACCGCGGCGGAATGGGGCTACTGGCGGCACGAGTTGCTCGCGGGGGATCCGAGCACGCGGCACTACGCGCTGTATGGCATCGCGCGATACTACCCGGAAGTCGCGATGGTGATGATGCCGCGGTGGGCGCGCGAAACCCGCACGCTGCCGCACTACCGCCGGGCGGCGATCGGCGCACTGGCCCTCACGCAGAAGTCATCGGCCAAGCCCGTCCTCCAGGATCTCGGGCGGGATCTGGCGCGCGAAACGGACCTCGCGCAGCGGGTCGAGCCTGCCCTCCGTTACCTCGAACAAAACCTCCCCAATGCCCTCTAGACTCTCACTTTTTCACAAGCGGCGGAACGGCTACACCATTGTCGAACTTATGATCACCGTGGCGGTCATCGCCTTGGTCGCGGCGCTCGCCGTTCCCTCGTGGCAGCGGGCCCGCAAGCGTTCGCAGACCGATGCCCTCCTAAACGAACTGCGTGTGACCGGTGAGGCCTTTCAGATCTATGCGGCGGAAAAGGGAGCGCTCCCGGCGAATGCCGGCGCGTTCAGCGTGGTTCCGACGGGAATGGCGAACTACATGCCGAAGAAAAGCACCTGGGCCGGAGTTTCGCCGACGGGCGGCTACTGGGTCTGGTGGAATTTCGGATCGGGCGGATTCTGGGGTTTCACCGGAATCGTCGGAGTCTATAATCCGGGCTTCGACCCCGCCGAAATCACGCACATGGACACCACGATGGACGACGGCGATCCCAACACGGGCGGGATTCACTCGACCACTCGGTGGGTCTTCCTCGGCGTGCCGTAGGCGGAACTTCGCTGCAACGTGCGCGCCGGGTCAGGCGTGCTTGCACTTCACCCACTTGCCGCTCTTCGCGGAAGCGAGCACCGCGTCGCAGACGTACTGCGTCTCGAGCGCGTCGCGGAAAGTCGGGTGGCACGGCTTGCCCTCGCCGACGGCGCGGATGAAGTCCGCGACCTGGTGTGTGAACGTCTCCGCGTAGCCGATCTGCAGGCCGGGCACCCACCAGTTTTTCATGTAGGGCTGGTCGCCGTCGGTCACATGCACGCTGCGCCATCCGCGCACGATGCCCTCGTCGCGGTAGTCGAAATATTGCAG
The DNA here is from genome assembly GCA_025355595.1 of Spartobacteria bacterium. Classification (GTDB taxonomy): domain Bacteria; phylum Verrucomicrobiota; class Verrucomicrobiia; order Chthoniobacterales; family Chthoniobacteraceae; genus SXWH01. The sequence goes on along the minus strand of JANXZI010000581.1, from coordinate 1,738 downwards.
GCGGTGCAGGTCGTGCAGATCCCAGCGGATGCTGCCATTCTCGCCGTTGATTTCGAGGGTGTAGAGCGCCTTGTGGCCGCGTGCGTAGCGCGTGCTCTCGAAGAGCGCGAGCGAGCCGTTTTCAAAGTGCCCCATGAACGTGCAGGCGTCGTCAATCTTCACCTCCTGCACCTTGCCGGTCGCGGTGTGCGTGCGCTTCTTGATGAACGTCTCCGTCATCGCAGTCACGTCCGTCAGCGGGCCGTTCAGCCAGATCGCCGTATCAATGCAGTGCGCGAGCAGGTCGCCCGTCACGCCGCTGCCGGCGGCCTTTGCATCGAGGCGCCACAGGCCCGCGCCGCCCTGCGGGAGATCGGCGGAAATGGTCCAGTCCTGGAGAAAGTTCGCGCGGTAGTGGAAGATTTTCCCGAGCTTGCCGGAGTCAATGATCTGCTTGGCGAGCGTGACGGCCGGCACGCGGCGGTAATTATACCACACCGTGTTCGGCACCTTGCACTTCTCAATCACCTTCACCATTTCGAGGCCCTGCTTCCCGTCGAGCGAGAGCGGCTTCTCGCACAGCACCATCTTGCCCGCCTTCGCCGCGGCGATCGCGATCTCCGCGTGCGAATCGTTCGGCGTCACGATGTCAATTGCGTCAATCTCCTTGTTCGCGATCAGCTTTTTCCAGTCCGTCTCCACGATCGTCGCGCCCCAGTTGTCCGCAAAGGCCTTCGCCTTCGCCCCGTCGCGGCCGCACACCGCCTTCAGCACGGGCGTCAGCGGGAGGTCGAAAAATTGCGCCGCATTGTGGTAGGCGTGCGCGTGGGTGCGGCCCATGAAGCCGTAGCCGACGAGACCAATATTAAGAGCTTTCTTTGCCATGATGGGAGTGGGTTCTTGTGGGTGTGAAGGGCGCGGGATGACAGCAAAGACCCGGTACCATTGCAACCGCCGCGTTGCGGAAATTTTCACTCTCATCAAGTTTGCCTCGCCATGCGGAGCACTTGCGCGCGACTTTTCCGCCCATGAGCCACTTCCTCCTCCCCATCCTCGCCGATGCCACTCCGTCCGCCGCCGCTGCACCGAACGGCATGTGGGCGCTCAGCCTCCCGTGGTGGGAATTCATCGTCCGCGGAATCATCGTGTATGCCTTCCTGCTCATCCTCATCCGCATCACCGGCAAGCGGCAGGTCGGCCAGCTTGCGCCGTTCGACCTCGTCCTCCTCCTCGTGCTCTCGAACGCCGTGCAGAACGCCATGAACGGCGGCGACAATTCCGTCGGCGGCGGCCTCATCTCCGCAGTCACCCTCGTCCTCCTGAACTGCCTCATCGGCATGGCCACCTACCGCAGCAAGAAGCTCGAGGCCATCATCGAGGGCCGCCCCGACGTCCTCATCCACAATGGCACCCTCTACCCCGCCGTGATGAAGCGCGCCAAGCTCACCCACCACGAGCTCGACGCCGCCCTGCGCCAGGCCGGCTGCTGCAGCGTCAACGAAGTCCACATGGCCGTCCTCGAAAACAATGGCGCCATCAGCGTCGTCCCGAGAGGCAAGGGCTAGGGCAATGGGAACCTCCGTCCCCGCCTCCGCCGTCCGTGACCGCCGCGATAGATTGAACCGCGCCACGTCCCGCTTCACCGACCGAATACGTCACGATGTGCTGATCCGCCGAAAGGCCAAAGAGAGGTCATGCACGGATAAGAGTATGGAAGCTGAAGAGCCAGTCAGCTCAATCCACCGAAGCGGGAGCGCCC
>JANXZI010000580.1 GCA_025355595.1 Spartobacteria bacterium | reverse complement strand
CACGCGCGGCGCGCATTCGATTCCGGCCCGTGGCCGAAGATGCGCGCGCAGGAACGCGCGACGTATCTTTTCAAGCTCGCCGAGCTCATTGATGCCAACGCCGAAGCCCTCGCGACGCTGGAGACGCGCAACAATGGCAAGCCGCTGCGCGAGGCAAAATTCGACGTGGGCGACGCGGCAAACTGCTTCCGATACTACGCCGGCCTCGTCACGAAGCCGCTTGGCCAGACCTTCGAGACGCCGGATGCAAACATGCAGACGATGGTCGTGCGCGAGCCCATCGGCGTGTGTGGACAGATTATCCCGTGGAATTTCCCGTTGCTCATGGCCGCTTGGAAACTCGCGCCGGGCCTCGCTGCGGGGAACTGCTGCATCCTCAAGCCCGCCGAGGCAACGCCGCTCACGGCGATTCGCCTGTTCGAACTGATCGCCGAGACCGGTTTCCCCGCGGGCTGCGCGCAGCTCCTCACCGGACCGGGCGAGACCGCCGGTCACGCACTCGCCGCGTCGCCGCTCGTGGACAAGATCGCATTCACCGGCGGCACCGCGACGGGGCGGAAAATCATCGCGGCGGCGGCGGGCAACATCAAAAAAGTGACGCTCGAACTCGGAGGGAAATCACCGTGCATCGTCTTTGCGGATGCGGATCTCGATGTCGCGCTCGAGTTCGCGATGTTCGCGATGTTCGCAGGCCAGGGCGAGGTGTGCAGCGCGGGCTCGCGGCTGATCCTTGAACGGAAAGTTGCAGACCGATTTCTCCCGCAGCTCGCCGCGGCGTCGCGCAAGATTGCAGTCGGCGACGGTCTGCTGCCGGACACGGAGATGGGCCCGCTCATCACGCGCGAGCACATGGAGCGCGTACTCGGCTACATTGAGATCGGCAAGGCCGAGGGCGCACAGCTCCTCTGCGGGGGCCATCGTCTTTCCGATCCGCCGCACGCGCGCGGGAATTTCGTCGCGCCGACCATCTTCGCCGAGACGCGGCCGGACATGCGTATCGTGCGCGAGGAAATTTTCGGCCCGGTGCAGTGCGTGCAGCTCTTCGACACCGAGGAGGAAGCCGTGCGCCTCGCGAACGACACGATCTACGGGCTGGCCGGCGGCGTCTTCACGCGCGAAGGCGCGAAGGGACTGCGCGTGCTGAAGCAACTCCGCGCGGGCATCACCTGGCTGAACAGCTACCACCCAACGTTCAACGAAGCCCCGTGGGGCGGCTACAAGCAGAGTGGCTGGGGTCGCGAACTCGGCACGTCCGGCCTCGACGAATACCTGGAGACTAAACAGATCAACATCTCGCTCGCGCCGCAGCGCCTTTGCTGGTTCCGCAGCGCGGCGGACGCTCACTTCCCGTAGGCGATCAGCTTGTCGAAATCCTCGCGCGAGTTCACAAGGTCGGGAAATTCCGCGCTCGCGTACTCGACCGCAAACGCCGCAGGCAGCGGTTCGGTCGCGTGGCCGCACTTCTCGCAAAAGGACACGAAGGCGTGCATGGAATGATGGCACGCCTCGCAGTAGCGCAGTTCGCGGTATTCGAGGCAGCGCTGCCGTGCGGTGGAAAGGTACGCGCGCCATTTGCGCTCCTGATCAGCGTCGGCATCCGGGGTCTTCTTCCGGTCGTCGAAAAGGCCGCCGGCAAATTTCAGCAGGTCCCGCGGATTCATGCCGCAGACAAAATGTGGCGTTGAAATCGCACCCACTTCTCCTGCGTCGTGAAGGCCCCGCGGTCAAGGCTGCGTCCATCGGAACGATGTAGCCGAACGGCAAAGCTTGCGAAAGCCACGAGGGGAAACGTTGCCCGTAGCCGCGCTTGTCAAAGCGCGGGCTGATCCCCGACGGGAAAAAATTGCCCGCACTTTCACAAGCGCGGCTACTGCTGCTTGTGCTTCCCGCCGCCCTCGAATTTCGCCGGGTCCATCTGCCGCAGCGATGCCTCGTCGGGCTGCTCGTTGAATTGCTTCCAGTAGATTTCCTTGAAGGGATTCATCTTCGGTCCGACGACATCCTCATTCACAAGCATCGGCTGCACCTCGGTCCACCACTGGTCGTACGCGGCGCGCAATTTTGCCACAGCCTCGGGATGTTGCTCGATCACGTTCACCTTCTCACCGGGATCGGCGACGAGGTCGTAGAGTTCCTTGTTGTCCACGAGCGTGAACCGGTTGTCCCGGATGGAGCAGTTGCGAAACTTCGCATCCGCGACCTTCCCATGCGGCCAGCGGCCGACGTGCGTGACGAGCGTGCGATCCGGCCACTCCGCCTTTTCCTGCGTGAGCAGCGACATGAGCGAGCGGCCCTCGACCTGTTTGGCCATCTCCGCATCGAGCTTCACGCCCGCGACATCCGCGAGCGTGCGGAACATATCCATGTGCGCCGTGAGCGCGCCCACATCGCGACCGCCCGCGAATTTCGCCGGCCAGCGGAACATCGCCGGCACCCGCGTCCCGCCCTGGTACGGCGTCGCCTTCCCACCGTGCATTCCCGCGTTGAAAACCTTCACGCCCGCCGTGCCGCCGTTGTCGCTGCCGAGGTAGATCACCAGCGTGTTTTTTTCGATGCCCCACTCCTCCAGCTTCGCGAGCATGCGGCCAAAATTGTCGTCAATGTTCTCCAGCATCCCGTAATATTTCGCCACGTCCGGCGGCACCTTTCCCGTCCAGTGCTCCTCGTATCCCGCGGGGCATTGCAGCGGCGCATGGACGGCGTTCAGCGGGATGTAGGCGAAGAACGGGACGCCCTTGTCGAGCTTCTCATCCATCCACTCGATCGCGTGGCTGAAGAAGACATCCGTGCAGTAGCCCTCGGTCTTCTCGAACTTGCCATTATGCATCAGCGCGGGGTTGTCATACATGTTGCGCGGCGCGTCGCCGCCGGAGCCGGGATACGTCTGACCGATGCCCCCCGCGCCGTGGATGAGCACCTCATCGAAGCCGCGCTTCTCCGGCTGATACGCCGCCTCATCGCCGAGATGCCACTTGCCGAAAATTCCCGTCGCATAGCCCGCGCCCTTGAGCACCTGCGCGATCGTCGTCGCCTTCAGCGTCATGCGTTCGCGCTCGAGGATCGTGTGCGTCACGCCGTTCTTGAATTCATGCCGGCCCGTCATCAGCGCCGAGCGCGTCGGCGCACACGTCGGGCTCACGTGAAAGTCCGTCAGCCGCACGCTCTCCTTCCAGAACGCATCCACCTGCGGCGTCTTCATGATCGGATTTCCGAGGCACGAATAGTCACCGTAGCCCGCGTCGTCCGGCATCACGAGGATGATGTTCGGCTTCGTCGCCCCGTGTGTCGTTGTGAGCAGTCCCGCGAAAAGCGCGAGCGTGAGAGTGAGGAGGAGTTTTTTCATATTGGAAAAGTGCGCGTGTCTGTGAGTTCGATCACTTGTTCTTTTTCTTCCCGCCATCACCCTTGCCGCCCTCGACGGGAACCGGGTGCGCTTTTTTCACGAGCGCCTTCATCTCCGCGACCGTGGCCGCGTGTTTCGGATCGTTCGCGAGGTTGGTCACTTCCTGCGGGTCGGATTCGTGGTCGTAAAGCTCGGCACCTTTTCCGCCGCCGCCCCACTCGGTGTAGCGCCAGTGCTCGGTGCGGACGCTGTGGCCGGGGACTCCTCCGCGCTGCACCTGCGTGTAAGCCGCACGCTTCCACACCGCCGCGGGATCATCGAGCAATGGCCGGAGACTTGCGCCTTCGAGATTCTTTGGCGGAGTGAGCCCGGCGAGATCGGCGAGCGTGGGATACATGTCGAGCAGCTCGACAGTGCGGGCGCTCGGGGTGCCCTTCGATTTTTGTCCCGGTGCGGCGATGATCATCGGCACGCGCGCGGATTCCTCGTAGCAACTCTGCTTCATCCACAGGCCGTGCTCGCCGAGGTGATAGCCGTGGTCGCTCCAGAAGACGATGATCGTGTTATCGCGCAGCTTCAGCCGATCCACCGCGTCGAGCACGCGGCCGATCTGCGCGTCCACGAATGAAATCGCCGCGTAGTACGCCTGCTTGCATTCGCGCGCCTGGTCGGGCGTCACGCCTTTGTAGGGCCACGGCTTCGTGGACGCGAGCGCGGGTTCCAGCGCGGTCTTTTGAAAATCCGTCGCGATGACGGGCAAGGTGATTTTCTCCAGCGGATACAGATCAAAATATTTCTTCGGCGCGATGTAGGGCGTGTGCGGCTTGTAGAATCCCACCGCGAGGAAGAACGGCGCGCCCTGGTGTTTTTCGAGGAGCTTGATCGCCTCGTTCGCCACCTTGCCATCCGTATGCTCCTCGTCCCTCCCGTCCTTGTCGCTCAGAAATGCCATCGCGCTACCGAGCCCACCCTTCCCCGAGTAGTTGATCACATCCGCCTCCAGCGTGGTCTTGTCGCGGCCCGCGGGATTCACGAACTCCATCCACGACGCCGGATCGTCCAGCCCGCTCGTGCCGATGTCGCCCGGATTTCCGTAGTGGTAGATTTTCCCCACGCGCGCCGCGAAGTAGCCGGCCTTCGAGAACATTTGCGGCAGCGTCACCACGTCCGGCATTCCTTTGCGAAAATGATACTGCAAATCGAACACGCGCGTCGTGTCGGGCCGCAGCCCCGTCATGATGGACGAGCGGCTCGGCGAGCACAGCGGGAACTGGCAATACGCGCGGTCGAAGCGCGTGCCCATCGCCGCGAGCCGGTCAATGTTCGGCGACTTCACCATCGGATGCCCGTAGCACCCGAGGTCGTTGTTCATGTCATCCACCGCGATGAAGAGCACATTCGGCTTCGCCGCCACGGCGGAAAGATCGTTCACCTCGCGTTGCGCACGCAGCGTGAGGGCGTGATCCTTGCCAAATATCTTCTCCCTTCCGAGCAGTGCGCGCCGGGCAAACTCCAGCGCCTCCGGCTTTCTGTCCTGCCTCTCCAGGCAAAGCGCCAGATTGTAGCAACTCCGAAACACATCGGGATGCTCTGCGCCCAGCACGCGCTCCTGAATCGCCAGCACCGCGCGATGCTCCTGCTCCGACTCGGCGTGCTTGCCCTGGTCTTGCAACACAGCGGCCAGATTATTCCGGCTCGTCAGCGTGTCGGCGTGCTCCGCGCCAAGCACACGCTGACGGATTGCCAGAACCGCGCGATGCTCCTGCTCGGCCTCGGCATGTTGGCCCTGCTTTTGCCGTGCATTGGCCAGATGGCTCCGGCTCGTCAGCGTCTCAGGATGCTCGGCACCGAGCACGCGCTGCAGAATCGCAAACGCCGCGCGGCTCTTCTGCTCCGCCTCCCCATATTTCTCCTGTGCAAAAAGCCTGTCCCCCTCCGTGCTGGCGGCGCGGGCTTCGTCCAACTGCTTTTCCTCCCCCGGGGTGGGCTTTTTCTGCTGGACGACCGCTGCCGGCTTTTCTTCTGCGCAGAGTGGCGTGCGAAGCACGGGCGCAAGAGCCGTGATAGCGAGGATTGCGAGACGGATGAATCGGAGGGGAAGCTTCATACGCGCGAGAGGCTGCGCTTTGCCGGAGAGAAATACAATCCAGCAACAACAGCACAAAGTGACGAGGGACTGGAGGCGGGGCTCAAAATTTGAATGCGGAATGAGTTCCCGAAGTTTTCCCAAAACATCGAGCGCTCACCAGATCACCGCGTTGCGCGTCGGGCACGATGATGTATCTTTGGTCAAACGATGGACGACCATTTTTCTCCGGCGAATGAGGGGGGAGCTTCGTCGCCACAGGAGCCGCGCAGTTTGCTTGAACGCATTGAGCATCTGATCGCGCAACTCCCGCCGGGCGACGCGATGCGCACGCGGCTGCTGGAAATCCGTGCGGAGGTGGCGGAGCGCCAGGAGATCATGTTTGAGGCGCAGGAGACGATCGAGAAGATGGAGGCCGCGCTGCAAAAGGTGACTCAGCCTGCGAATCGCATCGGGACGTTTGTGACAGCATATCCGAAGTTCGACGAGGGGAGGCCCGCGATGCTCGCGCAGATCGTCGTGGGCGGATCGGAATTTTACTGCAACGTGGATCCGCGGCTTGATCTGCGCGCGTTCCGCCGCGGCACTCGCGTGCTGGTGAACGAGGCGTATGTCGTAGTGGGCGATCTCGGCTACGACCGCGCGGGGCCGGTGGTGAAAATCGCGGAGCTGCTCGGCAATGATCGCATCCGCGTGGGCGGCGAGGCGGGGCAGCAGGGCACCATCCTTTTCCGCAGCGAACTGCTCGCGAAGGAAAAGCTGAAGCCCGGCGACGACGTGCGCGCTGATGCAAATTTCCGCGTCGCCCTCGAGGTGCTCGCGCGCACCAAGAGTAACGAATACTACCTCGACACGGTGCCCGAGCTGCCGTGGGAAAAAGTCGGCGGGCAGCACGAGGCCATCACCGCGATCCGCGAGGCCATCGAGGGGCCGCTGCTGCACCCGGACCTTTACGCAAAATTTCAGCACGCGACGCCGAAGGGCTTCCTGCTTTACGGCCCGCCGGGATGCGGCAAGACGCTCATCGGAAAGGCGACGGCGTGGAATCTCACACAGCAACTCCGCGCGCAGACCGGGAAGGAGATGCGCGAGTTTTTCATGCACATCAAGGGGCCGGAAATCCTCAACATGTGGGTCGGAGAAAGCGAACGCATCGTGCGCGAAATCTTCGCCACCGCGCGCGAGAAGCGCCGCGAGGGCTACCTGCCATTTGTGTTCATTGACGAGGCGGAGAGCATCCTCGGTACGCGCCGCGCCGGGCGATTCAACAGCATCCTCAGCACGCTGGTGCCGATGTTTTGCACGGAGATGGACGGTCTCGAATCCCTGAACGACGCGGTGATCATCATCGCGAGCAACCGCGCCGACTTGATTGATCCCGCGATCCTGCGGCCGGGGCGCATTGACCGGAAAATCAAAGTCAACCGCCCGACGCGCACTGGCGCGCAGGAGATTTACCGAATCTATCTCACACCGAATCTCCCATACGATCCCGCGCTCATCGCAGCGAAGGGCGGTGCGGACGCAGTCGTTGCACACCTTGTGGATCGCGTGATCGAGGCGCAGTTCGCGCACCGCGAGGAAAACCGCTTCCTCAGCATCACGCTCCGCAGCGGGCGCCGGGAAATCCTTTACCGCGGCGACCTCGTCAGCGGCGCGATCATCGCGAGCATCGTCGAACGCGCCAAGGCGCTCGCCATCAAGCGCGCCCTCGCGACCGGCAAGGACGAGGGCATCAGCGAGAGCGACCTGCTCATCTCGCTCGAAGCGGAATACGGCGAGAACGACATTTTCCCGCCCACGGACATCACCGAAGACTGGCTGCACCTGATCGATCACGACGCGGAAAATGTGGTGAAAGTCTCGCCCTTCCGCCCCGGCGGCGATGCCGCGGGCAGGACGCCATCGCCGATCGTCTAGCCATCGTCGCGGCATGGTTACCTCCCGGCGTGACCCATCAGGCACTCTGCCCGTGCGGTCGTTCTCGTTCGCGGAATTACGGCTTATCTTGTACGCGCGACGTGGTATCACACCACTGCATGAACTCCGGTTTCCTCGACAAGCTCCTCGAACGCCTCGGCCGCGTCCGGCCCGAGGAAGTCCGCGACTACGTCGTGCGGCTCGCCGATGAGAAAGGATTTTTCGAGACGATTTTTGACGCGCTGCACGAGGGTGTCATCGTCACGGATCCCGCTGGCGCGATCACTTATTTGAACCGCACCGCGTGCGGATTTTTCGGCATTGAGCGCGAGGCCGCGATGGGGCGTCCGCTCTCCGAGCAGCTTCGCGGGCTCGACTGGAATGCGATCGCCACCTCGGAAAAATCTGTTTCCCGCGACATGGAGGTTTTCTATCCGCAAAACCGCTACCTCAATTTCTACGTCGCCCCGCTGCGCGTGGAAAAGTCGCCGGAAAAAAAATCCGGCAAATCCGCACAGGAGTTGATCGGTTACGCCGTGATTTTGCGCGACATTACCGAAAGCCGGAAGAGCACCGAGGAGACGATCCAAAGCGAACGGCTCAACGCGCTCACGATGCTTGCCGCGGGAGTCGCGCACGAAATCGGAAACCCGCTGAATTCGCTGAACATCCAGCTCCAGCTCCTCGCGCGCCGGCTGCGAAAATTGCCCGAGTCGCAGCGCAAGGATCTTGTGAAAAGTGTGGACGTCGCGAAGGAGGAAATCGCACGGCTCGACACGATCATCCGGCAGTTCCTCGGCGCCATCCGCCCCGCCCGGCTCGAACGCCGACTCGAAAATGTGAATCATCTCGTCGAGGAGAGCGTGCGCTTTTTGAACCCCGAGACGACGGATCGGAACATCATCGTCGAGACCGAGCTGCGCTCCGACCTTCCGCTGCTCAACCTCGACCGGACGCAGATCAAGCAGGCCTTCTTCAACGTCATCCGCAACGCGTTCCAGGCGATGAAAAGCGGCGGCATCCTGCGCATCCGCACGGACATGGACGACCGCTTCGTGAGCATCACCTTTGCCGACACCGGCGGGGGCATCCCCGAGGCGGAGATGAGCAAAATCTTCGAGCCGTACTTCACCACGAAGGCCGCAGGCAGTGGCCTCGGCCTGCTCATCGTCCGCCGCATCGTGCGCGAACACGGCGGCGAGATCGAGCTGCTGAACGATGCCGGAAAGGGTCTCTCGCTTTCGATGAAACTCCCGCTCAGCGACCAGCGCGTGAGGATGCTCGCCGCGCCGTCGTCACCCGCATCCGCGGAGAATTTGCCTCAGCCGAAAGCTCAGTAGCCGAGCTTTTGCAGTTCGCCGTCGAGCATGAGCTGGAATTCCTCCACGTCGCCCTCCGGGGGCCGATAGCCCTGTTCGCCGGGCGTCACGCCGAGGCGGCCCGACTGATCGAGATACCACACTGCCGACTTGCCATCGCTGAAAGTCACGCTGCCGCTGACGATCGTGCCGGGCCGCGCGATCTGATCCACGGTGAGTGAAATCTTCGACGCAGGCTTCGCTGCGGAATCTGCGGGATCCGAGACGAGCGGCGGCACCTCTGCGGGTGCGGGCACCGCAGCTTCGGGTGCGGGCGGCTCCACATTTTCCACCACCGGCGCGGGCGGATCTTTCACGACGAGCTTCAGATCATCCACGAGCATCCGTACGTCCATGTAGGTCATGCGCAGCGCGCATTCGTCGGCGAGGCGGTCCTGAATGGCGGAAATTTTCACGCCGTCCGAGATCCATGCGGAGACCTTTTGTTTCTGCTCGTCGGTAAGTTGCATTGGGAGTTGAGAGTTGAAAGTGGAGAGGCGTGCCGCGCACTGCATGCGCCGCGGGAGTTTTCGGTGGGCATGCACGCGCACAAGCAGAGAGCAGATAGTCGCGTATCGAGCGCTGCCGCAACTCTCAAGTCTCAACCCTCAACTTTCTTCCGTCGTCACCGTCGCGCCCGGTTCGTGCAGCGCCTGCTCGAATGCTCTCCACGCGAGCATCGCACACTTCACCCGCTGCGGGAATTTTCTCACGCCGCCAAGCAGAATGAGATCGCCGAGCCCCTTCTGCGTCGGCGCAGTGTCCGAGGTCACGAGCTGGTGGAAGGCGCGGAGAAATTCCTCGGCTTCCGCGCGCGGCTTGCCCTTAAGCTTCATCGTCATCAGCGATGCGGATGCCAGGCTGATCGCGCAGCCGGTACCGGTAAACTTCAGATCCTCGACACCGCCATCCGCGCGGAACTTCACGTGCAAATCGATCTCGTCTCCGCACGACGGATTGTCGCCATGCACGCTTACCGCGTCGGGCAGTTCGCCGAAATTCCGCGGGCGCTTCGAGTGGTCGAGGATGACCTGCTGGTAAAGTTCTTCGAGTTCGGTGTTCATCGGTCAAAAAATTTGCGCGCGTCGCGGAGGATGGCCGCCATGCGGTCCACCTCGTCGGCGGTGTTGTAAAAGTAGAAGCTCGCTCGCGTCGTGCCGGGGAGCTTGAGCTTGCGCATGAGCGGCTGCGTGCAGTGGTGGCCGCCGCGCAGCGCGAGGCCGTGCTCGTTGGCGAAAGTGGTGAGGTCGTGCGGATGCGCCCACTCGGCGTGGAAGGCGGCGAGCGCGCCGCGATGCATCGGCCCGAGCACGCGGATGCCGGGGATTTCCCCGAGGTGCTTCACCGCACGCTCGGTCAGCTCCGCGCCGTGATCGAAAATGTTCTGCCGCCCGATCGCTTCGAGATAGTCAATCGCCGCGCCGAGGCCCACGGCACCGGCGATGTTTGGCGTGCCGGCCTCGAATTTGTGCGGCGGCTGTTTGTACGTCGCGCGCTCGTAGGTCACACTCACGATCATCTCCCCTCCCCCGTGCCACGGCGGCATTTTCTCCAGCAGCTCGCGACGGCCCCAGAGCGCGCCGATGCCCGTGGGCGCGCAGATCTTGTGGCCGGAGAATGCGTAAAAGTCGCAGCCGAGTTCGCGGACATTCACCGGCATGTGCCCGGCGGACTGCGCGCCATCCACGAGCGTCACCGCACCCACGGCGCGCGCGGCACGGCAGAGTTCGGCGGCGGGATTGATCGTGCCGAGCGAGTTCGAGACCTGCACGAATGCGAACAGCTTCACCTCAGGCGTGAGCAGTTCGCCCAGCCTGTCGAGCGCGAGCGAGCCATCGTCGGCGACGGGAATGAAGCGCAACCTTGCGCCCACTTTTTCCGCGAGGAGCTGCCAAGGGACGAGGTTGCTGTGGTGCTCCATCTCGGTGAGGAGGATCACATCGCCGGCCTTCACATTTGCCACGCCCCAGGTGTTTGCCACGAGGTTGATTCCCTCGGTGGTGCCGCGCGTGAAGATGATCTCCTCCGCGCTCTCCGCGCCGAGATAGCGCGCGACTTTGGTGCGCGCACCCTCGAAGGCATCTGTCGCGCGTGAACTGAGTTCATGCAGGCCGCGATGCACATTCGCGTTGTCGTGCTCGTAATATTTCACGAGCGCGTCGATCACGGCGCGCGGTTTCTGCGAACTGGCGGCATTGTCGAGATAGAGCAACGGCCTGCCGTTCACCTGCTGTGCGAGAATTGGAAAGTCGGAGCGGACTTTCGCCCAATCAATGCTGGTCATTGCCGCCACCGTCTCATCCCGGCGCAGCGGTTTCAACTTCGCGGAGCAGTTACTTTTCTCCGGCGGCTCGAGAAAACGACCGTCACCATCGCGCTGGCAATTTCACAGGCGCGGAACTATACGGGAATCCGATTCATCCCCACTATGAAACCTCTCACCCGCCGCAACGCCCTAAAAACCATCGCTTTCACCAACGGCGCTCTCGCGACAGCCGTCGGCTTTGCGCAGCCGGCCGCCACACCGCCGGAGGTGTTCAAGCTCCCGCCGCTCGGCTTCGACTACGATGCGCTGGAGCCGCTCATTGATGCCGAGACGATGAAGATTCACCACGACAAGCATCACGCGGCGTACGTCGCGAAGCTGAACGCGGCGATCGCGAAGGAGCCGTCGCTCGCGAGCAAGACCATCGAGGATCTCGTCGCACATCTCGACGCCGTGCCCGAGGGCGTCCGCAACGACATCCGCAACCACGGTGGCGGACATTTCAACCACACGCTCTTCTGGCAGCTTTTGAAAAAGGGCACCGGCGGACCGCAGGGCGATCTGCTGAAGGCGATCGAGAAAAATTTCGGCGCGGTCGCGAAATGGCAGGAGCAGTTTGGCGACAGTGCGATGAAAGTCTTCGGCAGCGGATGGACATGGCTCGTCCTCCGCGGTGGAAAGCTCGCGATCGAAAATACGCCGAATCAGGACTCGCCGCTGAGCACCGGCGGGCAACCGCTGCTCGGCATCGATGTGTGGGAGCACGCATACTACCTCAAGTATCAGAACCGCCGCGTCGAATACGTGAAGGCGTTTCAAGACGTGATCAATTGGGAGTTTGTCGGCGCGCGTTTCAAGAAACTTCAGGGTTGAGCGGCGGCTTGCACCGCGGGCAAAGTCGAGGCTGATGAGCACACCCGCCATCACCATCGAGAACCTGACGAAGGAGTTCACAAACCCTTCGGTCTTCAGCCGTGGAAAAGTCACCGCGGTGGAAAATCTCTCGCTCACCGTCGAGCCCGGCCAGGTGTACGGCCTGCTCGGGCCCAACGGTTCGGGCAAGAGCACCACGATGAAAATCGTCCTCGGCCTCGTCGTGCCGACCTCGGGGCGCACCTGCATCTTCGGGCGCGACAGCCGCGATGTGGAAAGCCGCGAGGCCGTCGGCTTTCTGCCGGAAAATCCGTACTTCTACAAATTTCTCACCGGCTCCGAGACGCTGAGTTTTTACGGCAGGCTGTGCGGCCTCGGCGGGAAAATGCTGCGTGACCGCTCCCGCGAACTGCTCGCGCTCGTCGGTCTCGAAACCGCGGCGGACCGGCGCGTCGGCGGATACTCGAAGGGCATGCTCCAACGCATCGGGCTCGCACAGGCGCTCGTGCAGGATCCGCGACTGCTCGTGCTCGACGAGCCGACCGCGGGCGTGGATCCCGCGGGTTCGCACGAGATCCGCGACTTGATCCTGCGGCTGAAACAGCGCGGCATCACCGTCCTCCTCTGCTCGCACCTGCTCAGTCAGGTGCAGGAAATCTGCGACCGCATCGGCATCATGAACCACGGCCAACTCGTCCGCGAAGGCGCGCTCGACGATTTGATCTCGATCGAAAACCAGACCGAATTCGTCCTCGAAAATGCGTCGCCCGCACTGCTCGCCGAATTGCGCGAACGCGCCAGCGCCGCGGGAGCACGGGTCGTCTGCGAACAGAAGCCGCAGCAAAATCTCGAACGTTACTTCCTCGAAGTGACCGCCGAACAGGGAGGCGAAAAGAAATGACATCAGGCAACACCCGCACCGCCGCGGCAGTCCATGCCTCCGCGCACAAGCTCTTCTCGCTCCGACGCACCGCAGCGATCGCGACGAACACCTTCCGCGATCTCGTCCGGCAGAAGGTGTTCTATTTCATGCTGGTGTTCGGGCTGATCATCATCGGCGTCTCACTCGCGCTGGCGTCGTTTTCATTCCAGGGCCAGCTCCAGACGGTGATGGATGTGTGCCTCGGCGCGATGTCCGTCTTCACGATGCTGCTCGCCGTGCTCGCGACCGCGATGATGCTCCCGAAGGACATGGAGGATCGCACGCTCTACACGATCCTCGCGAAGCCCGTCTCGCGCTTCGAATACCTCGTGGGAAAACTCGCGGGCGTGACGATGATCCTCGTCGTCGCGACGCTACTCATGACCGCGGCGTTCTTCGTCGTGCTGCATTTCTGGCAGGGCCGGGAGATCGAAAATCTCCAGCTCACCGAGCCCGCGGAACGCGCGGCGGCGGCGATTTCCAAAATCAAGGCCGGCACTTTCACCCCGACGCTCCTCGGCGGAATCGGCGTGATTTTGCTCCGCTCGATCGTGTGTGCCGCGCTCACGCTCATGCTGTCGTGCTTCGCGACATCGTGGCTTTTCACCGTGATCGTCTCGCTGATGGTCATCCTCGCCGGCCACCTCGTGCCCATCGCGCGCAGCGTGTGGCAGGGGCCGCTCGGCGCGGCGGATGCGCCGTTCCACATCGCAATTCTGATGAGGCTCATCACCGTATTTGTGCCGGACATGCAGCTCTTCAACATCGTGGACGACATCGCCGTCGGCATCTCGGTGGATGCGGGGGTCTTCCTCCACATCGCGGGACTTGGCGCGGGCTACGTGCTCGTGTACCTGCTCGTGGGCTGGCTTTTTTTCGCATGGCGCGAGCTATGAAAGGCCGCATCCTCGGCATCCTCGTCCTGCTCGTGTGGGGCATCGCGAAGTCCTCCTTCGAGGCACGCCTCGAACAGCGGATGGAGAATACGCGGCTCGGCGGATTCAAGCTGACCGCCAGCCTTCGCCAGCAGGCGGGCCAGGCGGGATTCATCGCGGCGCTCGGCGGGTTGCGCGCGACGGTGGCGGACCTGTTGTGGATCAGCGCGGACAGCGCATGGCGGAAAGTGCAGTACGGCCGCATGAAGCTGATTTTCGACACCTGCACGGCGATGCAGCCGCGCCGCGTGCTCTTCTGGGACATCAGCGCGTGGCACATGGCGTGGAATGGCGCGGCGCACATCGCGAACCACGAGCCGGACCCCGTCGCGCGCGCTGCGAAGATGCGGGAATTTTTCCTGCTCGGAAAAGATTTTCTCGAGCGCGGGATCGAGAGCAATCCCGGCAGTTGGGAACTCCACGACCGGCTCGGCATGCTTTACCACGACAAGCTGAAGGATTCCGAAAACGCCTCGAAATCCTACGAGGAGGCATCGAAGCGGCCCGGCGCTCTCGAATACACGCGCCGCTTCGCCGCATACTATCTCGCCGAGGTGCCCGGTCGCGAGCGCGAGGCGTATGCGCGGCTCATGGCGCTTTTCCACGAGAGCGAACACGAATGGCTGCCGACGCTCTTCCGCCACATCCAGGAACTCGAGGCCAAGCTCGATATCCCGGACGCGGAGCGCATCTGGCACGCCGTTGTGAAACTCGCGAACACTCCCGGCAACGAAAGCTCCGCGTATCCCGGCCTCGTGGACCTCATCAAGACCGGCTCGCGCGAGCCCGCAGTCGTCGAGGCCGCACGCGCGCTTGAACAAAAGATGGACATCCCTGCCGCGCGCCGGGTTAAGTTGCCCCCCCACAAATAGCGCCCCACAGACTGACCCGATGCGAATCGCCATCTTCGGAGACATCCACTCAAACCTCGAAGCCCTCCAGGCTGTGCTGGCCGACGCGCAGTCGTATCAATGCACGCAGTTCGTCTGCCTCGGCGACATCGTCGGCTATAACGCGAATCCGAAGGAATGCCTCGATACCATCCGCGCCCTGGAATGCCCAACGGTGAAGGGAAACCACGACGAACTCGCCTGCATGAGCAGCCACCCGAGCAATGTCTCGGGCCTCGCTAACGAGGGCATCGCGTACACCCGCATGCAACTCACCCCGGACGATGTCACCTGGCTCGACTCGCTGAAATTCGTCCGCCAAGTGCGCGACTTCACCGCCGTCCACGCCACGCTCGATACGCCGCACAAGTGGGGCTACGTGCTGAACCAGCTCGATGCCGGCGCGAGCTTCAGCTACCAGCACACGCAGGTGTGCTTCTTCGGCCACACGCACGTCCCCCGCGCCTACATCCGCGACCATCAGGTCCACACCATCGAGCACTGGGCAAATATCGCGGTCGAGCCGGGCAAGAAATATTTCCTAAATGTCGGCAGCGTCGGCCAGCCGCGCGATGGTGACTGGCGCGCATCCTACGCGATCTTCCATGTGAAGGAACGCCGCATCGAGCTCCGCCGGCTGGACTACGACCTCGCTGGCGCCCAGCGGAAAATCATCGAGGCCGGGCTCCCGCCGCGCCTCGCCACGCGCCTCGGCGAAGGGCGCTGAGGAATTTAAGATTTGGGATTTAAGATTTAGGATTTGCCGGTTGCGAACGGCTGGCGTGGGGCTGCGGCAAAATCTTAAATCTTCAATCCCAAATCTTAAATGCAGCCGCCGCGCTCCATTCTCATCATCAAGCCGAGTTCGCTCGGCGATGTCGTCCACACGCTGCCCGCCGTGGCACGGATGCGCAGCCACTGGCCAGCGGCAAAAATCCACTGGCTCGTGAATCCCGAGTGGGCGCCGATCCTCGGAGGCAATCCGGACATTGACGAGGTGATCGAATTTCCCCGCGCCCGCTTCCGCGGCATCGCCGGCTGGGCGCGACTGCCGCGCTGGATTCGCGAATTGCGCGAACGCGTGCGGCCGGATCTCACGCTCGATTTCCAGGGCCTCCTGCGCAGCGCGCTCGTCGCCCGCGGCGTCGGCGGCGAGAGCTGGGGCACATCGGACTCGCGGGAATGCGCGCGCTTTTTCCACCACCACATCGTCCGCGTACCGCCGCGCTCCGAACCCTTGCACGCAGTGCGGCGTTACCTCGCGCTCGTCGTCGCGCTCGGGTGCGACACCACGGAGCCGCTCGAATGGCGTCTGCCCGCAGGCACCCCGCCCGCGGGCTGCCCGGATGATTTCATCCTGCTTCATCCCTTTTCCCGTGGCGACGGCAAGTCGCTCACCGCGGATGAAACCGGCGCGATCTGCCGCGACCTCCCGTCCGCAAAAATCGTGATCGCAGGCCGTGCGAATGTCGCACTTCCACCTCTGCCAAACGTCTTGAACCTGCTGAACAAAACCACGCTGCCCGAGCTATGCTGGATGCTGCGGCGCGCGGCGTTCGTGGTCAGCGTGGACAGCGGCCCGACGCACCTCGCCGCCGCACTGTCCGCAAACCTGCTCTCGATCCACACATGGAGCGACCCTCGGAAAGTAGGCCCCTTCGCACCCGGTGCGTGGATTTGGAAGGACGGAAAAATCGGCCGCATGGCCGATTTTCCAAATGGAACCACCGAACCGCGGAATACGCTCGGCCGCTGGCTCGCGGAAAAAATCGCGCGGTCCGCCGGCTAGCTCCCCGGCTTGAGCTTCGCGCCGAGTGCCTCGCCAAATGCCGTGAGCTGGTTCACGATATCGCCAGTTCGCTCGAGCACCGCCTTGGCGAGGCGCTCAAGGTGCGCGGGGTTGCGCTGGCCGAGTTCGCTGAGCGCCATGATGACCGCGAACATGTTGTTGATCCCATGTTTCATCTCGCGGTATTTCTGGTGGAGCGCCTCGAGTTCGCTGCGATTCATGACAGGGTCAGTCGGTTCCATGAGAGTTTGGGCTGTGTCTGGGGCTGTAATCATGCGCTGGTGGACGGATCGGAATGACAATCTCGCAAATGCAGGAACAGTGCCACACCCCGGGCTTTCTGCCGGTTCCGGGAATCCTTGCAAGTTTCGTCTTTCCGGCACCTTGCCGCTGCTGTTTCACTGCGCGGTTGCACAAATGCGACCCGAATGCCCGCAGCCGTGATCCGAATCGCTGGTGCCCGCCAGCATAACCTGAAGAACCTGACGCTGGAAATCCCGCGCGAGAAGCTCGTCGTGATCACGGGTCTCAGCGGCTCGGGAAAATCGTCCCTCGCCTTCGACACGCTCTACGCGGAGGGCCAGCGCCGCTACGTGGAGAGCCTGTCCGCCTACGCGCGGCAGTTCCTCGACCAGATGCAAAAGCCGGACGTGGATTTCATCGAGGGCCTCTCGCCGGCCATCGCCATCGAGCAGCGCGGCAGCGGCGGCAACCAGCGCTCGACCATCGCGACCACAACGGAAATCTACGACTACCTGCGCGTGCTCTACTCCGCCATCGGCAAGCCGCACGATCCGAAGACGGGCCGCGTCATCCGCCGCATGACGCCGCAGGAAATCGCGGATGCGATTCTCGCGCTGCCGCCGGAGAGCCGCGTGATCCTGCTCGCGCCGATCGTGCGCGGCGAGACCGGCGAGTTTCGCGATGTGCTGGAAAAATTGCGCCGCGAGGGATTTGTGCGCGTGCGGGTGAATGGCGAGATCGTCGAGCTTGGCGGGCAGACACCGATCCGTCTGGAAAAGGCAAAATCGCACCGCATTGAGGCCGTGGTGGATCGGCTCGTCGTGCGCGACGACATCCGCACGCGACTCGGCGACAGCGTCGCGACCGCGCTGAAGTGGGGCGAAGGAAAACTGATCGTCCTCATTCCGCCCGACTCCGCCGAGCCAAACGGGAAACCCGTGCTGCGGAATTTCAGCGTTCACTTTGCCGACCCGGACACCGGCTTCACGCTGCCCGCGCTCACGCCGAAACATTTTTCCTTCAACAGCCACTTCGGCGCGTGCCCTGCGTGCCAGGGCCTCGGCAGCGAGCAATACATTGACGCAGAGTTGCTCGTGCCCGACCCGGACCTCTCGCTCTCCGCCGGGGCCATCGCGCCGTGGGCCAAAGCGAATCCCCGCATGAAAGGCTACTACGACGGCCTGCTCGAATCGCTGTGCCGCGCATTCAAGGCGAAGATGGAAACGCCGTGGTGCGACTTGCCGGAGAAATTCCAGAGCGCCGTGCTGCACGGCACCGGCGATGTGGAGGTGGAACTCGCGTGGGGCGAGAAGAGCAAGCGCGAGACGGTGCGGAAGCCATTCGAGGGCGTCGCCGCGCAAATCCAGAATCTTTACGACACGACCGACAGCGAACTTTCGCGTCAGCGCCTGCGCGCCTACATGGGCAAGCGCGTGTGTCGCGTGTGCGGCGGCGCACGACTGCGTCCGGAGATTCTCGGCGTCACGATCGCGAGCGCGGAGAGCGAGAAAAGCATCCACCAGTTTTGCAGCATGACGGTTGCGAATGCGCGCTGGTTCATCGAGCACCTCGCGCTCACGGAGACCGAGCGCATCATCTCCACCGAGGTCGTGCGTGAGGTGAAAAATCGCCTCGCCTTCATGGAGGAGGTCGGCCTCGGCTACCTCTCGCTCGACCGCGAGAGCGGCACGCTCAGCGGCGGTGAGGCCCAGCGCATCCGCCTCGCGACGCAGATCGGCAGCGGCCTCGCGGGCTGCCTCT
>JANXZI010000542.1 GCA_025355595.1 Spartobacteria bacterium | reverse complement strand
CAGACTGGCGGTTGGCTCCTCGCCGATTTGGCGGATCACAATCTTGTGGGGTGCAAGGTGAACCTCCTTGTCCCAGCACCCACCTGCGGCGTCCGGTCGCTCGAAAAGCACGAACTCCGAAGGCGCGTTGGTGGAATACCGGTTCACATCTCCGCCGACGATGATCGGAACGTGCGAAGCCTTCGTCTTTTGCGAGGAGAAATATTTTGCCCGGTCGCCAGTCACCAGCCCGCGATTGATCGTGCTGACGTTTTCAAGGGCGTCGCTGCCCTCCCTGAGCCGTTCAATCAGCGGCGCATTTTCCTCGTTGAGCAGGATGTTCCAAGTCGCGCCGGGGAGATTGGCAAAGCGCTTCTGCTTGGTCCGCGACATTCCAGACGGCTTGGTGGCAAACTCCGCGCTCAGGGCCGAAGTTGTCAGCGTTGTGCTTTCATTCCGCTTCTTCGCATTGGTTTCCGCCCTGAAAATCACGACCGAGGTATGGACGTCGGCGTCTTCAAAGACGCGTCCCTTTGCAACTGAGATGCTGACGATCGCGCACCGTTCCAGCAGCCAGCGCCGCAGCTTCTCCGCATACACATTGTTGAGGAGGGTGGTCGGAACGATGTGGCCATGCATCCCGTCCGCTTTCAGGAGCGTCACACCGCGCTGGAGGAAAAGATGGAACAGCTCGATTTTGAAATCCGCCGCCACGTAGTGCTCCTTCACGTAATCGAGTTCCTGCACTTCCGTGTTGTGCGGCTGGAGCATTCGGTAAGGCGGATTTCCAATTACCGCGTCGAAGCCGCCTGCCTTCATGATTTCCCGGAAGCCGACCTCCCAGTCGAAGGCGTTCACGCGAATGAGATCCTCGGACATCATTGAGAAATCGGAGGCGATGAGGGAATTGCCGCACTTGATGTTGTCCTGCAAGGGCGGGAGCAGGGCCACTTCGTCGGCAAAGAGTTCGCGCTCGCGCTGAAGCGTGGTGCGGTTCTCGTTCTCCAGCATCTTGAGGTAGAGCGAGAGCTGGGTGACTTCCACGGCGGCGCTGTCCAAGTCCACGCCGTAGATGTTCTGCGTGAGGATTTCGCGCTTGAGGGCGACGGTGAGGTGGACGTCGCCGGTCTCCTTATCCACCCAGCACCATTTCTTTTTCCGCTTGTCGGGATTCTTCGTGAGCCACTCCTGCCAGTGCTCGCACACGCGCTCAAAGGCGCGGATGAGGAAGCTGCCGGAACCGCACGCGGGATCGAGGATGCGCAGGGCGAGCGACTTTTCCGGCGCGACGCCTTCCACGAGTTTCCCCACCGTCTGCTCCACGATGTATTCCACGATGTAGCGCGGGGTGTAATAGACGCCGCCGGCCTTCCGCACCTCGGGCTTTTCCTCGACGGTGATCCCCTTGCCGTGCGGACGGACGACCTTGCCGAGGAAGCGCTCATAAACGCTGCCGAGAATCTCGACTCGGATGATGTTAAACAGATAGGGCGTCTCGTCGTCGCTCAGTTCGCCGATGAAGCCCGCGAGCCATTCGTCACCGACGAGCAGCTTCTCGCACCCGTGCAGCTTGAAGATGTTGCCATTGAAATACGGCACATGCGAGGCCGGGCGGCGATCCAGCGCGCGGAAGTGGCGGACGATGGCATACCACAGCGATTCGCGCGGCGCGGCAATCCTGCTGCCACTGGTGCCGCCGCCACCACTGCGCGCATCGTCATCGAGATCAAAGGTGGAATCCTCCCGCAGCCGCATGCTCTCCTGCCGGAACTTCCGCCCCTCGTCGTGGCCATAGTTCCTCCGCCACGTCTCCACGATGGATTGCAGCGTCGCGCCGGTATCAATGTCGCGATCCTCGCAGATGCGGAGAAAGAGGATGCGGTCGAGGATGCACTGGACGGATTCGTTGAGAAGGTTCCCTTCGATCAGCGCGTCGTGGTCGTTGTGCTTGTAAAGGTCGGAGGCGAGGTCGCGCCGGGCCTCGTCGAGGAACTCCAGGAAATCGCGGTCGAGGGCACGCGAGCGGTCGGGCTTGATGAGCCATTGCTGCTTCGCCTTGCCCTTACCGGTGGGTTTCTTTTTCGGCAGCGCATCGAGCGCGGCCTCAATCGCGCCACCCGCGACCTTTTCACGGGATAGGAGATCCCACAGCTCTTGCGCGATGAGCGGATACTGTTTGAAGTGCCACGTCTTCCATTCGCCCACATGCGGCTCATCGAGGTATGGCTTGCCACCGACGACGTAGATTTTCATCTCCTCGAAATCGGTAAGCACAGTGACAGGCAACTCCATATTGTAGGCGTAGCGCTTGGCCTGAAAAGCGGCGCGGTCGCCGAGATCGTCCGCGGGCTTCTTCGCCTCGCACACGAAGCGGTCGCGCCCGTCGGTGCGGAAAAGGTAGTCCGCGCGCTTCGCGCGTCCGCCGATGCGCGTGCGGCTCTCGACCTCTACCTCGCGCTTCTTCGGGATGTGACCGGCCTTGTTCTCCACGTCCCAGCCGAGCGCGGAGAAAAGCGGATTTAGGAA
>JANXZI010000357.1 GCA_025355595.1 Spartobacteria bacterium | reverse complement strand
GCACCGGCAGGAAGACGACGGCGACGATGAAGGTCGCATAGACGACCGCGTTGTTGACCTCCAGCGAGGCATCGAGCACCACGCGCCAGAGCGCGCGCGGCGTTGGCATCACGGCGTTTTCGCGCAGGCGGCGCAGGATGTTTTCCACGTCAATGATCGCATCGTCCACGACGACGCCGATCGCGACCGCGAAGCCGCCGAGCGTCATCGTGTTCAGCGACACGCCCCACCAATCGAGCACGAGCACCGCCGTGAGCAGCGACAGCGGAATCGAAATGAACGAGATGAACGCCGTGCGGAAATCCAGCAGGAACAGCAGCAGCACGATGCCGACGAGCGCGCCGCCGATCATCAGCGACGACTGCACGTTCGCGAGCGCCGTCTCGATGAAAGTCGCGGGCCGGTGCAACGCGGGAAACACCCGGATGTCCTGACGCGCAAAGAGCGGCTTCAGTTCCGCCAGCGCTTCTTCCAGCGCGTGCGTGACCGTGAGCGTATTCGCACCGAACTGGCTCGACAGCGTGAGCAGGCACCCCGGCTTCCCCATCACGAGCGCGTCGCCAAATTTCGGCTCATGCCCGATCACCACGCGCGCCACATCGCGCAATCGCACGACCGGCGCACCCTTTCGGACGACGACCGCGCCGAGTTGCTCCGGTGTGAAAATCTGCCCGTCCGTCTGAATAACGATGCGCTGCGCCGGCGTCTCGATGAACCCCGCGCCGCGCACGCCCGTCGCCGCCTTCGCCGCTTCGAGCACATCGGTGATCGAAAGTTCAAATGCCGCGAGCCGCTCGGGCTGCACTTGGATTTGCAGTTGCTCGACTTCGCCGCCGAAGACATTCGCGCGCGCCACGCCCGGCACCGCGAGCAGGCGCGGCTTCAGCGTCCAGTCCACAAATGTGCGCAACTCACGCGGCGTCATCCTTTCCGAGAGGAGGCCGACTTTCAAAAGGTCCATCGTCGAGGAAGTGAGCGGCGACATCGCGGGGGCGCGCACGCCGTCGGGCATCTGACGCGCGAGCGTCGCAAGTTTTTCCGAGAGCGCCTGGCGCGCGATGTAGATGTTCGCGCTCGGCTTGAAAACCGCCGTTACCACGCTCAGCCCTTGGATGCTTTCCGAGCGCACCGATTCGAGGTCCGCCGCGCCATTCACCGCGCTCTCGATCGGCCGCGTCACGAGCGTCTCCACCTGCTCCGGCGCCATGCCCGGCGCCTCCGCCTGGATCGTCACCTGGGGCTGCACAAATTCCGGGAACACATCCAGCGGCGCACGCGAAGCGACATACGCGCCCCACGCGAGCAGCAGCGCCGCGAGCGCGAGCACGACGCCGCGATAACGCAGCGAGATTTGGACGATGCGCGTCAGCATTCAGCGGGCGTCTTGAACTTCATGGAGTGATGGCCCGCAACTTCAGGCCGACATCATGGACTCGTCGTCCACGAGGGCCGAAGGCCCGAAAACAAGCCAGCCCAGGGCATCGCCCTGGGAAGTTGAAACCAAGAAGATCAAAGCCCCAACGGGGCGCGACAACTTGCGCCGCCCCTTCAGGGCTTCGCCATCTGTTTTGCAGGAAACCCAAGGCTGCGCTCGTGCCTCGCTTGCCCTGGGCTGGCTTGTTCTCGGGCCTTTGGCCCGCGCGCACGTTCGTCGCGCGCCAACAACCATGCGCTCGGATTGTCACCGGATGAAACGATTGCATTTGCACGACAGAGGCTAGTCCTTCTCCCCGCCGCCCTGCGCCTTCAGTTCCTCCGACAGCAGCGCCTGCGCGCCCGTTTCGACGATCAGATCATCCGCCTTGATTCCACCGCCCTCGGCGACGAACCACCCCTTCTCGCCATCGAGCGGCGCGACGAGCGTCACGGGTTTGCGAACAAATTTTTCCGTCTCCAACTGCACAAAAACCCACGTCGTCCCGTCGTGCCGCAGCACCGAGGAACGCGGCAGCGCGAAGCCGTTCTGCGGCGGCTTCGCGAGTTCCAGCCACGCCGTGAGCGCCATGCCGGGACGCAGCGCGAACGCCGGCTTCTCCACGCGCAGCACGAAGCCCTGCGCCTGCGTCTTCGCATCCGTGTCCGTCGCGGCCGTGATGTTCTTCGTCCCGATCATCTCCGCCTCGCGTCCGAGCACGCTCAGTCGCGCGCGCACGGGCAGCTCCGCGAGCGCATCGCCCGGCAGCAGGTCCACGCGCACGAGCGCCGCATCCCCGCGCACGAG
>JANXZI010000337.1 GCA_025355595.1 Spartobacteria bacterium | reverse complement strand
GCCTCCACTCCATTCACCGATGCCCCGCTCCGTGTGATTACATTGATGATGCCGAAAAACGCATTGCTGCCATAGAGCGCGGACCCAGGGCCGCGGATGACTTCCACGCGCTCGATGAGATCCACATCCACAAACCCGTCTGTGCCGACGGCGGTCGTGTCGTAGATCGGATCATTCATCCGGTGCCCGTCCACAAGCAGCAGCGTGCGCGAGCCGTAGTCATCAATGCTCGTGAAACCGCGCACACCCGCATGGCTGTAGTTCCGATCATACGTGACATCGAAGCCGCGCACCGAGCGCAGAATATCGCCGAGCGTCCGATAGCCAAAGCGGGCAATCTCATCGCGGGTCACGATGGTCACCGAAGACGGCGCATCCGTGAGCTTTTCTGTGAACTTCGACGCCGCAAAGACCGTGTCAATTTTCACCGAGCCGAGGTCTTCGATGCCCAGGTTCAAAATGTGATCCGCCGATTCCGCCCCGACACCCACACCCCGCAGGGCGCAGGCGGCCACCATTGCCACCCATCGGACCGGTGGTATGCCGCCCTGCCGACGAAGGAACTGGCGATTGTTTTTGTTCATCAAGCAATGGTTCAGCAAATGCCGCGCCCTTTCCGTTCGCAGGAGCAAATTTCCGCCAGTTCCTCGCTCAGGCCGGGAGGCGCGAGTGGAGGATCATGCTGAGCGCCTTGAGGCTTAGTTCATTCAAATTGTAGGGCTTCGCGAGATAGGAGTCGTTGGCCGAGGCGTCCGCGGTGATCTGCTGGCCGGCGCTGGAGAGGCCGGTGACGAACAGGATCGGCGTCTGCTCGTGGTGCGGCATCTGTCGGATGACTTTGTGGACATCGAAGCCGGTCTGCTCGCAGCCGAGGCGGACATCGAGCAGGATGAGTTTGCTCTGCCGTGTTCCGAGTTCCTTGATGGCGATGTTCGGCTTGGACGCGTAGCTGGTGCGGAGGCCGATTTTCTCGAGGGCCACGGCGATGCACTCGCAGTTGTCCACATCGTCATCCAGCGCATACACCTCGACGCCCTCCGTGTCCTCGTGGACGCACGGATCGGGCGAGGCGGCGATTTTTGACATGAGAGTGAATGCCTCGTGAAGCAGCGCGGCCATGAGAGCGACCTTCGCCGGTTTCTTGTGGAGCCACCTGGCGATTTCGCCGCAGGATTCAGCGAGACGCCGGATCGAGAGCCATCCCGCGCAAAGTGCGCGCTGGCCGAGGGTGGAAAGCTGCTCCCCGAGCATCGCGATCTGCTCCGCGGCATCCTGCGATCCGGCCGCGGCGGTGATGGTGGCTGACATGGATGCGACGGCCAGATCGGTCCCCTTTGCATCAAGCGGAAGGGATGCCGGCTCAACCACTCGCGCAGGCACCGCGTCAGGCGCCGGGCATTCGAGCGCGGGCATGAGTGCCCATGCGAGGCGGACTTCGTCGCGGGCCGCGTCCAACTGCGCGGTGAGTTCCGCGATGTCGCGCTGCTGCGCCTTGATGAGGGCTTCCGAATCCTCGTGGTTCGAGAATTCCCCAACTTGCATCCTCATTTCGGCGACGCTGTTTTCCAAGCCGACGATCGAGAGTTGCATCGAGTCGCGCTCCGCCGCGACGGCGCCCAGCTCGCCTTGGAGCAAAGCCTCCGAGGCCATGGCCGCTCCTCGCTCTTTCTCACTCGCGATGAGCTTCTGGATCAGGCGGAAATTGCCCTCCTTTTGCTGCTCACGGGTCCGCTCGACGTACGTGTCGAGCGCGGCGATTCGCTTTCCCGCAATCGAGAGTCGCGTGGCAAGTTCGGCCTTCGACATCCCGTGCAGCTCCGCATCCGCTGGCTCCGAGTCCACACCCGCGGCATCGCCAGCGTGGCTTTCATCGCAGGCTCCGGCCTTGCTGGCTGCGTCCTCAAGCTCCTGAATCTGCGCGCGCAACTCCTCACAGTTGCACTTCATCGCGTCGAGTTCGTCCTGTTTGTGGCTGAGCCTCTCGCGGGCCTCATCAAGAGCCTCCGCGAGTTCAACGATTTTTCCCGCATCCTGGTCGCGGCTCACCGAGAGCGTATGCACCTGCGCGAGCAGGCTGTCGCGCGCCATGCGGATCGAGTGATGCGCCGCCTCGAATTCGGCGAGTTGCGCGGCTGCATCCTGGCGGACCCGCGGGATCGCCTGGAGACGCCTGCGCAGCTCATCCCGCTCGGTGCGGAATTCCCCAATCATTTCGAGCCACAGCTTCGCAGGCACGGCATCCTCAGCCTGAGGGGCCATGGTGACATCGCCCAGGAGAGCCTTCCCATCGCCGCACTGCCGATCACGGCGTTCGGCAGGCACTATTGGTAGGGATGTCATGGAAAATTCTTAAATCAGCAAGAGCAGCCGCGGTGCCTGCGCGCGGACTTCCCGATGCGATTCCGCGTGCAGACCTGTCTTTTTTTGCGAGACCGGACCGGGATGAATTTCGCCATGAGTAGCAGCCCCGCCCGCAGAGGACCGGCAGACTGCGCGCGCGATCCGCTGCCGCACCGTGCGTCCGCATGCTGCACTCGGAGGGATTCGAACCCCCAACCCTCGGTTTCGAAGACCGATGCTCTATCCGGTTGAGCTACGAGTGCGTGGCGCACGCTGACACTGCGCGTTCTTCCGCCGCCGGTCAAACCTGCCCGCGGGTCACTTCACGTCATTCGGCATCCAGCGCTCAAATTTCGCGGCCTCCGCCTTGGCAGAAGAGCTGACCGGGATGCCCCAGAACTCGAAAAAGTCGCCGAGGTTTTTCTTCGTGATCTTCGAGTAGCGCACGAGGAACTGATCGCGCTTCTCGTCGTCGCTTTTCGGCGCGGGACCGAAGGACGGGTCAGCGAAACTGTGCAGATACGCCCGCCACGACTCCCAGCCGAAGCCCTGCACGAGCTGAATGTAGGTCGTGAGCGCGAGGAACGGATCGCTCTTCCACAGCGCAAACTTGTTGCCGGACTTTTTGATCGCCGCGACGTGCTCCTCGAGTTTCTTCGGCGCGATCGCGCCATGTCCCGTGAGCGGATCGTGGCCGAGCACGTACTCGATCACATACATGCCGAGCACGTTGTTCGTGACCTCGCCCGTGCCCTCGAATGTGAACTCACCGCGCTGATGGTTGTGCCCGAGCTCGTGATAGTAGCCCCAGCCCGGCGCCTTCGTCTTGTTGAAAGTGATCATCTCATCCGCGGCGCTCACCGGCACCATGATCGGGTAGCCGCTGTGCATGTAGCCCGCGCTGATCTGCACGTCGCACACGTATCGCTCGGGACGCTTGCGATCCTTGGATTGGTTGGAAATCTCGTCCTGCGCGTCCACGACGCGCGTCCAGAATTTCATCAGCTCCGTGGGATTCGTGACGTGCTGCGCGTTCGCCGTCGGGCAGCAGAGGATCACCTTGTCGCACACAAATTCCGCCCACGGTGCCTTGCGGTGCTTGGTCGTGCTGTTCCATTTCGCGTCGTCGTCGCGGCCGAGGACAAAGAGCGGCGCCTCGATCCCACCGGCGATCGTCACGTTGAAATCCGGCGTGCCCTTCGCGCGATCCGGCACCTCGATGAACACGAGCCCGCCGAAGGCATTCGCCGCGAGGGTCGTCTCCGTCTCGATCGGCACGGAGCGCGTGATCTCCGGCGCGCGCTCCCATTTTTCGAGGTGGTAGAGCGAGTCCGAATGGCAGCCGATGCGGACGCCGAAGCCCTTGCCCGCGATGGACGCCGGCACTTTCACCGTCACGGGATCGCCGGCGTTCACCCACAGGCCGGTGCTCGTCCAGCCGGGCACATCCGGATGAACGGCCACCTCACGCGTGACGCGCGGCGCATCCGCGGGCGCGAGGCCGGGGAATTCCTTCGCCGCAGGATGCGCCCGGATGTCCGCGGCATTCGCCATCTTCAGCACGCGCGTCTCGATGCCGAGCCGGTTGCGCGCGGCGGCGTCCTTCGCGAGCGTGAGCGGCTTCTTCGCAGTCGGCACCGCGGCAGTGCCTCCCGCGAGTGCGCCGAGCGCGGCGGTTTGAAACGCGGATCGCCCCGGCGACTGCGCGGAGAGGGCGAGCTGGATCGCGCTGCTGCCCTGCGCGAATTCCTCGGGCGTGAGCGCCACACCGCCCTTCTGCGCGCGCATCATCGCGTCGAGCGCGAGCTGCGCGTTCATCAGCGGCGGCAGATCGGTGCGCGGGGAAAAATCCTTGTCCTTGCCGATGCCCGCATCCGTGAACGCGATGCCCGCGGCCGTGAGCGCGGTGTTGAGACTGTTCGCGAGATTCAGCCGCTTGCCCCCGCTCGTCTGCTCAAAGGCCCAGCCCGTCATCGCCGCGACGAGGCCGCCGCCATTCTTCACAAAGTCGAGCACCGCCTGGCCCTCGGCGTCGGCGGTGAAGGACTGCGCGTTCAGCACCAGCACATCGAAGTCGTGGATGTTCTTCCTGTCCGGCGCTCCTGCTAATTTTTTAACATCAAACTTCTGCGCCGCCAGAAACGTCGCCGTTTTCGCGTCATTCGTGCCGATGCGCGGCTTCTGCTTCTGCGTGCCCCACTTCACGGCATTCACGAGGAGCGCGCCGACGTTCGCTTCATTGCCAGCGCCGGGTTCGAGATAGCTGTTGTGGCCGAAAAGAACGATGCGCCCCTTTCCAAAGCCCGCCGCGGCGACGAGCGCAGTCTCCAACTTTCCGTCCTCACCCGCGGCGAGCACGGGGAACGCGAGCGGTCCCCAGATCGCAATCGGCCCGGGTGCGCCGAGCTTCGGCACTGCGGAGACCCCCGCGAGCAGCTTCGCGCGCTCGGCGGACTGCCAGTTCACCGGGGCGACGGCGGGTGCGGCGAAAGTGTGAACGACGGCGAGGTGGAGGCACAGGATGAGGCGCATGAGGAAATGAAGGGCGCGGATCCTCTGCCTTCGCGTGTGCGAAGGCAACATTGCGAGCAGACACGCCCGGAGGCCCGCGGGACTGCTTGGCGTTACGCGAAGAGCCCGTCCACCGGCTTCGCCTTCACCAGCTCGCGCGGCTGGTTCAGATGGTTGTAAACAATCGTCTCCGGATCGATCCCGGTCGCGTGGTAGATGCTCGCGAGGAGTTCGGTGGGATGCACGGGCTTGTCCTTCGGGCTCGCGCCGGTCGCGTCGCTTTCGCCGTGGATGTAGCCGCGCTTCGTGCCCGCGCCCGCGACGACCGCAGTGTAGCAATACGGCCAGTGGTCGCGTCCGTCGGAACTGTTCACATTGCCGCTCGTGCTCACGCCCTTTTCCGGGCTGCGTCCGAATTCGCCGAGCATCACGATCATCGTCTCCTCGAGCAGACCGCGCGATTCCATGTCCTGCAAAAATGCCGAGAAGCCTTTGTCGAGCATCGGCGCGGCCTGGTCCTTCATGCGGGTCGTGAGGTTCGCGTGCATGTCCCACGAATGGTTGTCGCTATTGGCGACCTTCGGCCAGATCACCTCGACGACGCGCGTGCCCGCTTCAATGAGCCGGCGCGTGAGCAGCAGGCTCTGGCCGAAAGTATTCAGCCCGTAGCGTGCGCGCATCTTGTCGTCCTCGCGATCAATCTCGAATGCCTCGCGCGCCTTGCCGTTGCTGATCAAGTTGAGCGCCTTGTCGTAATATTCGTCGAGGTGGTAGTGCGCGACGGCCTTGTCAATTTCCGGCATCGAATCCTCGATCGCCGTGCGCAGTCGCGCACGACGCTGGAGGCGCTGCGCGAAGACATCGGGCCGCAGCTTGAGATCCTCCACCTTCACGCGGTTCATCTTTGAAAGATCGAGGTCATCACCTTCCGGGAAAAGTGTGTAGGGATCGTACGCCTTGCCGAGGAAACCGGCGGTGCCGCCCTTCCCGACGACATTCGATTCCTGCAACGGACGCGGCAGCATCACGAACGGCAGCACCGGCTCGGTCGGCGGTTTCAGGCGGATGATATTGCTGCCAAAGTTCGGAAAATCTTTCGGGCTCGGCGGCTCGAGCTGGCCGGATGGCGAGACCTTGTCCGTCGTGTAGCCCGTCATGATCTGGTAGATCGCGGCGGTGTGATTGAAGAGCCCGTTCGGTGTGTAGCTCATCGAGCGGATCATCGAAAACTTGTCGTTTAACTTCGCGAGTTCCGGCAGCACCTCCGTGAAATGCACGCCCGGAATCCGCGTCGGGATGCTCTTGAACGGGCTGCGGATTTTGTCCGGCAGATTTTCCTTCGGATCCCACATGTCGAGATGCGACGGGCCGCCCTGGAGGTACACCATCACGATGTGCTTCGCCTTGCCCCAGCCCGCGCCGCCCTTCGTCACCGCCTGCAAGCCAGCGGCCTTCGCGCGTGCTTGCAGTGAAAAAATGGAGCCGAGCGTGAGCCCCATCAGCGCGCTGCCGCCGACGCGCAGCAAGTCGCGGCGGGTGATGCCAAGGTGGGAGTCGCAAAGGTCGCGGCCAGGTTGTCCAGGGATGCGGATCATGGTGTGGGAAGGGTTGTGGTG
This sequence comes from Spartobacteria bacterium, assembly GCA_025355595.1. GTDB lineage: Bacteria > Verrucomicrobiota > Verrucomicrobiia > Chthoniobacterales > Chthoniobacteraceae > SXWH01. The sequence goes on along the minus strand of JANXZI010000337.1, from coordinate 543 downwards.
GAGAAGCCTCGTGAGCACCTCAAACTTAGCGCGCATTTTTTGGGAATGCACGCCTCCCATTCCGCCACGGCACGGGCTCAAAAAACGGCCGCCTACTCGTAAACCGGCGTGCCCGTGGACTGCGCGATCTCGCGGAATTTTTCGATGACGCGCTTCGTGACCACGCCGGGCTTCCCGTCGCCGATGACCCGCTGATCGAGCTTCACCGCCGCGATCACTTCCGCGGCGGTGCCGGTGAGGAAGCATTCGTCCGCCGTAAAAATGTCGTGCCTCGTAAGGTCGCGCTCGTGCAGCGGAATGCCGAGCGCCGCTGCGATTTCAAACACGACGCGGCGCGTGATGCCGTCGAGCGCACCGGCGCTGAGCGGCGGCGTGGAGATCGCGCCGTCGCGGATGATGAAGATGTTGTCGCCCGTGCATTCCGCGACGAGACCCTGATCGTTCAGCATCAGCCCCTCCTCCGCGCCCGCCTGGATCGCCTCCACTTTCGCCATCACATTGTTGAGATAGTTCAGCGACTTCACCTGCGGCGGCAGGATGTCG
>JANXZI010000295.1 GCA_025355595.1 Spartobacteria bacterium | reverse complement strand
GTCTGGCGAAGTGCGCGCCGCCGCATTGCGCGCGCACGCGGCGATGGAATCGCCGAAGCTCGGCGCGGTCGTTACCGCCGCGCTTGAATCCGGCGACACGACGCTCCCCGAGGCCGCGCGCAAACTCGCCGGGAAGATTTCGCCCGAGCAGGCCGTGAAGGCGAACGCGACAATCCTCGGCAAAGGCTCCGTGCGCGAGCAGCAGGAGGCGCTCGCCAACATCGCCGCCGCGCCGGGCCACGAGGCGGATCGCATCATCGCGCAGCAGCTCGATCTTCTGCTCGCCGGAAAGCTGAAAGCCGGAATGATCCTCGACCTTCTCGAAGCCGCCGAAACACGCGACGACCCGGACATCAAAAAGAAACTCGCGTCATACGAGGCTGCGCGGAAGGCGGACGATCCCCTCTCCCGCTGGCGCGAATGCATCGAGGGCGGCGATGGAAAAATGGGGAAGCAGATTTTCGCCGAGAAGGCGGAGGCCGCGTGCATGCGCTGCCACAAGGTGAAGGGCGAAGGCGGCGACGTCGGCCCCGACCTCGCGGAGACCGGCAAGAAGATGGGCCGCGAATATGTGCTGCGCAGCATCGTGGACCCGAACGCCTTGATCGCGAAAGGCTACGACAACGTGATGATCACGCTGAAGGATGGCAACATCATCGCAGGCCTGCTCAGCGCGGAGACCGGGGACGAACTTGCATTGAAAAATCCCGCCGACGGCAAACTCCAGCGCGTGAAAAAATCCGCGGTGAAGGAGCGCGCCTCGCTGCCGAGCGCGATGCCGCCGGGCATGGGCGACATCCTCGGCAAGCGCGCGCTGCGCGACGTGGTGCAGTATCTTTCCACGCTGAAATAGAGGAAAAGCGGCGGCTCTTATTCTTAATCGTATTCCTATTCCTATTCTCCGCCACACCCGCTGCGCGCTCCGCTTGCAGAATAAGAATAGGAATAAGATGAGGATGAGGACTGGGGGCACACACTCGTTAAAAATTGCGCACTCGCCGACGCGCCACGGTTGACGCACGCCTCCCGCTTTGCTTCGCTCCACGGCCATGAAGTTCCTCGTCCCCGCCCTCGCCGTCATGCTGTTCGCCGGTTGCAATACCAACATGGTCATGCACCAGAAGGATTTCTCTCCGCCGAAGCCGAAGGGCGATTGGAATGACCACTACAAGGCGGCCCGCAAGGGCGAGGAATACGTGCCGAAAAAAGAACTCAAGGACAGGTAGCCCCTGCCCGGCATCCGGCGGATGGGGAACGCGATTTTTACGAAGCCGGAACTGGCCGCACTCGCGGCGCTGCGGGCGCGATTTCTCGACGGCTCGTGTGCAGGCGGCGGGTATTGGAAAAGTGAGAATGATCTCGCGCTGTACGACGCGAGCTTCGGCGAGCGCATCGGGTGGAAATGGGACGCGGTGCTTGGCGAACTGCATGCCCGAGGATGGCGTCCCGCTGCGAAAAATATCGTGGACTGGGGGTGCGGCAGCGGCATCGCGGGGCGGCGTGTGGTCGGCGCGTGGGAAGGCTTCGAGTCGCTGACGCTCACGGATGTCTCCGCGAATGCGATGCGTTTTGCAGAGGCGCGGGCGCGAGAAAATTTCCCGAAAGTGCGCGTGCGGATGAAGGCGGATGCAGCGGATGCGGTCGCCGGGTCGCTGCTGCTCGTGAGCCATGTGCTGAATGAAATGGACGACGACGCGGCACACCGCCTCATCGCTGCGGCACGGCGCGCGGAGGAGATCATCTGGGTCGAGGCGGGCACGCACGCGGACAGCCGGCGGCTGATCTTTGTGCGCGAGAAATTGCGCGGAGAATTCGACATCATCGCGCCCTGCACGCACGCGGCGCGGTGCGGGATGCTCGCGCCGGAAAATGCGGCGCACTGGTGCCATCACTTTGCGCGCGTGCCGTCCGAGGCTTCGCGCGATGCGCGCTGGGCGCAGTTTGGCCGCGAGTTGGGGATCGATATGGGCACGCTGCCGTATAGTTTCCTCGTGCTCACGCGGCGGGGCACAGACACGGCGGACATGCGCGGCTTTTCACGGATCATCGGACGCCCCCGCGATGAGAAGGGACATTTCGATGTGCTGAGTTGCAGCGAGGCAGGAGTCGAGGAACTGATGGCGCAGAAACGCGACGTGCCGGAACTTGCGAAGCAACTGCGCAAAGGCCGCGCGGCTGCGGTGCAGCGCTGGACGCGTGAAGGGCGGCGCATCACCGGTGCGACGCCACACGATTCGGCAGATTAATTGCGATCACATTCGAAACCCGAGTGGCGGCACTGGATCGTTCAAGTGGATGCCTCTGCAAAATTCAGATTTGGGGGTCGGTTACTATCGCGTCCCTGCGTGGAGTGCAGTTTCTATCATCAAAATGAACGTGGTGTTCGCGGAACGAAAGCGCACGATCCTCGACACGCCGCTGCATTCCCATGAAGGTGCGCGGATGTTCGTTGACCACATCCAGATTCACGCCAAGGCCGGCAAGGGCGGGCGAGGGGCCGTTTCATTTCGCCGGGAAAAATTTGTGCCGCGTGGAGGGCCGGACGGCGGCGATGGCGGACGCGGCGGGAGCGTGATCCTGCGGCCGGATCCGAACGTGGACAACCTCGTGGAGTTTCACTACCAGTCGAATCTGAAGGCGAAGACCGGCGAGAACGGTGGCTCGAAGAACTGTACCGGACGCGCCGCTCCGGACGCGATCTACAAGGTGCCCATCGGCACGCTCGTGTATCGCATGCCGTTCACGCCCGAGGAGACCGGCCCGGCACCGCGCGACACGACTTCATTTCTGAATCTCGAAACGCTCACCGACGAGGAGGCCGCGAAGCTCGACCACCGCCACACGCCGCGCAGGAAAGAAAAAGTGGATCCGGATGAACTGGAACTCGTGATGGACCTCGACAAGCCGGACGTGGATTTTGTGCTCTGCAAGGGCGGCGACGGCGGCAAGGGCAACGTGCATTTTAAGAGCAGCCGCAACCGCGTGCCGCGCCAGTACACTGACGGCGTCGAGGGCGAGGAGGGCGTGTTTTACGTCGAGCTGCGGAAGATCGCGGATGCCGGGCTCGTCGGCTACCCGAACGCGGGCAAGAGCACGCTGCTCTCGCACATTTCCAACGCGCATCCGAAAATCGCGCCGTATCCCTTCACGACGCTCACGCCGCACATCGGCGTGGTGGATCTCGCGAACTACCGCCGCGTGACTGTCGCGGACATCCCGGGGCTCATCGAGGGCGCGAGTGAGAATGTCGGCCTCGGCCACGATTTCCTGCGGCACATCGTGCGGTGCAAACTGCTGATCTTCGTGATCGATATGGCGGGCAGCGAAGGGCGCGAGCCGCTGGAAGATTTGCAGAAGCTGCGCAAGGAACTGGATCTTTACGACCCGACGCTGAGCGAGCGGCCGTGGGTCGTCGTGGCAAACAAAATGGATCTCGCGGGCGCGAAGACGAAGCTCAAGCACTTCAAGACGCGCTACAAAAAGCTGGAGGTTTTCCCCGTGTCCGCCGAGCAGTCCGAGGGGCTCGACAAGCTGAAGGCCCGCCTCGGCGAACTGATCCCCGAGGAGCCGCGGACGAGCGCGGAGCCCGCGCCCGCCGAATCACCCGCCGAATTGGAAGAGTGACTTTGCGCGGTCCGCGCCGCCTGTGCGTTAGTGCTGGAAATTTCGCAGCCCGACGGCATCATTCATGCCCATGAGAACAGCCCTGCTCGTCTTCGCCATCATCATCGCATCGTCAGCCGCGCGCGCGGCCACCGCCTACGAGGCCCTGCGCATCCTCGGTGAAAAGAAGGGCGAGGCATTCCTCGACAACACCACCGAGATGCGCGGCGAAAATGGGGCACCCGAGCCCAAGGTGTGGAAGATCACCGTGAAAAGCGCGGCGGGCAGCACGTCCGGGAAAATCTTTTCCGTGCAGGGCAAACAGCTCGCCGGGGATCGCGCCGCACGCTCAGACGGGTCGGCCTTGAACATGAGCCAGCTCAGCCTCGACAGTGACGGCGCGCACACCGTCGCCGAGCGCGAGGCGAAGAAGACCGCCTTTGCCTACGACCACGCGAACTACTGGCTGCACGCCGGCAGCAAGTCCGGCGCTCCAGTCTGGGAAGTGCGTCTGACCGACGAGCAGAGCGGCAACACGGCGACCGTGAACATTTCCGCCACGACCGGAAAAGTCCTCTCCATCGACGGGCTCACCGCTCGTCGCAGGCCGATCGCCACCGCGCCCGCACCCGTGGAAGAACCCGCATTTGTCCCGGCCCCTGCACCCCGTTACCAGCCTGCGCCGGAGGAACGCCCCGTGCGGACGACATCGGGAAAATTCAGTCCCAGCTTCCAGCGCGCGAATGACGAGGCGGATCAATTTTTTGATCGCGTGGGAAATCACATGACCCGTCGCGGGCGGCAGATCGGCGACTTCTTCCACAACGTCTTCACCGGCGACCGACGCGACACCGCCGGCCCCCACGGCGCCTCACGTCCGGGACCGGCACCCGCGCGCGGTGCCGACGAGGACTACGTGAGGCCGAGCCGCGTGCGGGACTGAACAGTTGAGAGTTGAAAGTTGAGAGGAAAGACCCCGCACTCTTTGCTCCCTTCCGCCTCTCAACTCTCAACCGTCAACTCTCAACCCACTCCCAATGCTGAGCACGGTCATCGCCCTCGCCATCGCAGGTGTCGCGCTGCTTTTCCTCGAGATGTTTTTGCCAGGCATCATCGCCGGAATCATCGGCGGCATCCTGCTCATCGCCGCGGTCTTCACCGCGTACAGCGACATCGGCGCAGCGGCTGGGAATCTCACGCTGCTCGCGACGAGCGCAGCCACCGCCGCGCTGTGGTGGTTTTGGGCCACGCAATTCCAGCACACGCGCTTCGGTCGCCGCATGACGCTCTCCGCCGCCGGCATCGGCACCACGCAGGCCGATGGCCTCGCGGCACTCGCCGGGCAGATCGGCACCGCCCTCACGCCGCTGCGCCCGAGCGGCACGATCCTCGTCGCGGGCCATCGCGTGGATGCGATTACCGGCGGTGATTTTCTCGAAACGGGAACCAGCGTGCGCATCGTGCGCGCGGAGGGCTCGTGCGTGATCGTGCAGCGGCATACCGCGCCCGATTCACCTTCCGTTCCCGCGGCAACCAAATAGAACGCCCTCCACTTTATGAACATCCCGCTCATCCTCGCAGACCTCACCGGCATCCTCAGCAGCCCCATCACGATCGGTGTGATCATCGTCGTCCTCCTCGGCATCTCGCTGATCCTTTTCAATTTCCTCGGCATCTGGATCCGCGCGAAAGTCGCCGACGCGCCCGTGAGCATCGTCACCATGATCGCGATGCGCCTGCGCGGCGTGCCGGTCTCCCAGATCGTGGATGCGCGCATCACCGCGACGAAAGCCGGCCTCCATCTCGAGACCGATCCCATCGAGGCGCACTACCTCTCAGGCGGCGACGTGAACAACTGCATCCTCTCGCTCATCGCCGCGCACAAGGCGGGCATCACGCTCGATTGGAACCGCGCCTGCGCCATTGACCTCGCGACGAAGGGCACCGGCAAGACCGTGCTCGAAGCGGTGAAGACGAGCATCAACCCGAAGGTGATTGATTGCCCAAACGCCGCCAGCGGGCGCGCGACCATTGACGGCGTGGCCAAGGACGGCATCGGCGTGAAAGTAAAAGCACGCGTGACGGTGCGGACGAATCTCGATCGGTTCGTCGGCGGCGCGACGGAGGAGACCATCATCGCGCGTGTCGGCGAAGGTATCGTGACGAGCATCGGCTCATCGGAAACGTATAAGGACGTGCTCGAAAATCCTGACCGCATTTCCAAGACCGTGCTCGCCAAGGGCCTCGACAGCGGCACGCAGTTTGAAATCCTCTCGATCGACATCGCCGACGTGGACGTGGGCGAGAACATCGGCGCAAAACTCCAGGCCGAGCAGGCCGAGGCCGACAAGCGCACCGCGCAGGCCCGCGCCGAAGCGCAGCGCGCGCAGGCCGTCGCCACCGAGCAGGAGATGCACGCGCGCACGCAGGAGATGCGCGCCAAGGTCGTCGAGGCCGAGGCGCAGATCCCGCTCGCGATGGCCGATGCATTCCGCAGCGGGAACATGGGCATCATGGACTACATGAAGATGAAAAACGTGCAGGCCGACACCTCCATGCGTGAGACCATCGCCGGCACGCCGCGCGGCCCCGAGGGCGGAAAATGATCACGCTCGCCCTGATCGAAGGGAAGCTCATCTTCATCGTCGTCGCCGGCATCGTCGGCGCGATCAACTGGTGGCTGGAAAAGAAAAAGAAGGGGAAGGAATCCGCCGACGGATCCACGCAGCCTTCGCCTCGCCCGCAGCAGCCTGCCGCAAATTCCGGCAGCGACGAACAGGAGCGCCTGCGCCGTTTCCTCGAGTCGCTCGGCGTCCCGCAGCCTTCGCAACCGCAGCGTCCGCCGCCCGCCGCCGCCGCGCCGGCCACACGCCAGTCGCAGCAGATTCCGCAGCGCGTCGCCCAGCCCATCGAGGGCAGGATGCAATCGCCCAGGCTGTCCGTTAAAAAGCCTCCAAAACAGATCCGCACACCCACACCCATGCGTGCGCAGCAGCCGCGGGAAATGGCGCGTGCCGGACGCATCGAGGAAGCTGCGTCGTCCATCGAGCGAATCGCCGGCGAGTTCCGTGGGATGAATGTCCGCGTGGCGATGGAACCTGTGCAGACGCTCGAAAACACCGCGCACATGGCGACCGGGAATGCGGGCACCACGAGCGTCCTCGAACGCGGCGGCAGCCCCCTCGCCTCGCGCCTGCGCAGACTTCTGCACAACCCCACCGACCTCCGCGCCACCTTCGTCGCGATGGAACTCCTCGCCACGCCTCGGGGCTTGCAAAACTGAACAGCCTTCCTAGTTTCTCCCACTCAACAGAGAAGCCGACGTGGCGGAATTGGCAGACGCGCTAGACTCAAAATTGCATTTTTGGCGGTTTCCCGGCATTGCTTGGCGTTGCTCCAAACGCCTGCGAATCCAGTATCCATGCGGGTTTCCGGCTGTTTTTCCGCTTTGGCAGAGCGACGGGCAGAAATGTGCCCGGTGTAGCACAAAATGTAGCACAGCCCTTGGCATCGCGCCGCCCCTCCCCTCGCGCCGGTCGTCAACGCTCCACGATGCCCGCCCGCGTGTTTTTCTGGCAATCCCTGCCACTCGCGTTCCGTCATATCGTCATACTCTCATACTTCCATTTTATATGAGTTTCGTTGTAAGATGTTATGACCTGTTTTTCCTCGTAACTCA
>JANXZI010000269.1 GCA_025355595.1 Spartobacteria bacterium | reverse complement strand
TCGAGCTGCTGCGCTCGACGTTTACGGGGTTGACGGGATCGAAGCCTGCATTCCCGAAAGATTTTTCGCCGGGTGGCATCTGGAAATTTTCCGTCCCGGCAAAGTGGCGTCCGCCAATCGAGCGGAACTCCTCCATCTCCTCCGGCGAAAAATCTTTCGGGAATGCAGGCTTCGATCCCGTCAACCCCGTAAACGTCGAGCGCAGCAGCTCGAAGTGCGGACTGATCGCCAGCCGCAGCGCATCCTGCCGCGCCAGCTTCCAATCCTCCGCCTGCGGCCGCACCTGCCAGCCGCCCGCGACGATCCACACGGCGGCGACGCCGAGCGCCCACCGCGGCGCACGCGGCCGCCGCCGGGCGTCCCACGCGACGAGGGTCACGACCGCAAGCGGGACACCGACGAGCGCGAGCGTGATCGGAACGGTGAGCTGCTCTTTCACCGACGACCACGCCGCCGCCCCGCCGTGCATGAACCGAATGAGATCGTAGCTCAGCGGACGGTTAAAATAGCGGAACACGCCGAGTGCGATCACCGCATACAGCGCGCACACCGCATACGCTCCCACGAGCAGATGGCGCACGAGGCGGTCGCGTCGCAAGCGCCACAAGCCCTCGCCAAGGAGCCCCGCGCACAGCGCAAAAAGCACGTCCTTGCACGACACCATCGCCAGCCCGAGCACGGCGGATGCGTCCAGCGGCGTCCCCACGAATTCGAGTTCCGGGTCGAAAAAAAGCGCGGCCTTTGCCGCCACCAGCACGAGCGCCAGCCACAGCGCCGCACGCAGCGGGGAGAACTTATGACCCGGAGCGGGTGTCGTTTTTCCGTCACCGTTCATACACCCGCGTCCCACCCGCCACGCCGCCGCCATTCTTGGCGCAGGAATGGCAAGGACTGTGACATTTCTCCGCACGTAGCAGCCCCGGAAAGCCCCGCCAAGCGCGAATGCGCCGTGCCGGTGCCGCCATCGCGGAAGTCACGCCTGCCTTCCCGACCTACTTTCCCACTTTCGGCAGCCAGCGCGGCTCGCCGAGGAAAAACGGATCGGTGATTCCCTTGCGATATGCCTCGAGCGCGCCGGGCGAAGAATTCACGCGCAGGTCGCTGTACGTGCCCGCGTTTTCCTTCGAGGATTCGTCCACCTCCTCGGCGCTGTTCTGCCAGCGCTCATGCCAGAAGACGGCGGCCTTCAGGCGCGGGAATTTCTTCTCATCCGCCATGAGCCGGAAACCGTCGCGAATCCACGCGCCCTTGTCGCCGACCTTCGGAAATTCGCCGACGCCCCATTCGCACAGCATGATCGGCTTTGCCGGATCGAGCAGCGTCAACTCGGTGTAGGGCCAGTCCATGAGATCGAAAAATGGCGCCCATTCGTGATCGCTCACAAATTGATTTCCGTAGAGGCTGAAGCCCAGCCAGTCCACGTAGTCCGGGCCGGGATAGTATTGCTCGGCGATGTTCCATTTGTCGTTCGGCACGGAAAAATCCATCGTGTGAAAGACCCACAGCACGTTGTCCGCACCGCGCGCACGCACGCGATCCACGACGTGCCGCCACGCCTGTTTGAAAACCTCCGCCCCCTCGAAGCGCTTGGGATCGCTGCCGGGAATCACGTTCGCACCACCGTAGTGCGCGCCGCTCCACGGGAACCACTCGCCGTTCATCTCGTTGCAAAATGAAACCATGATCGGCGCGGCATGCGCCTTCGCCGAATCGGCCCAGCGGTCAATGTACGCATCGTGCTCGCCGGCGATGATGCGGCGCAGCGAATATTTGTCCGGCCCCAGTCCCTCCTTGTAGGGCTTGTCCCACGGCGACCAGAAGACGAGCGGGATCGCATTATGCCGTGCGATGACCTTCAGGTTTGCCGTCGGAAAAGTCTGCTCACCCCAGTACGACGACGACGCGAGAATCGCCTGATGCTTCTCCACGAGCGCCTCGAATGCCTCGATCTTCTCCAGCGTCACCTCATCCTCACGGTCGCCAAAATCCGCATACGCGCCCGCGTAGATCCCGTGCTCCGGCACCGCCAGCCGCGAGCGCTGCGCCAGCGCCTCGATCTCCGCGACGCTCTGCGGCCGCGGCTGTGGCGCGCGCTTGCAGCATGGCAGCGCGAGCAGCACCAGCGCGGAGAAAATGTGGAGCGCGGATTTCATACGGAGGTTTTTCATCCTAGAGACCGCAGATATTGAAACCACGAATGGACACGAACAGACACGAAGAAGGAGATTGCATGGAAAATGATGCCGCGCGCTCGGCACACAGCGCGTGAGGCACTGCCTTCGCACTCTGTTGTGCCTGCCCTCTGCATTCGTGTTCATTCGTGTCCATTCGTGGTTTCCCTTCTGCGGAATCGAGGTTCACGGAGCCTTCCCGACCATCGCGGTACGATCCAATTTTCCCCAGCCGACGAGCGCGCCCTTCATGATGCGGAAGATGGATTTCCACACCACCCACGCGAGCAGCCAGCGGTACACGAAACGCATCGGGATGATGAGCAGCGCGCGCACGAGCGGCTCCTCTTCCATCCAGCACGCGAGCGCGGCGAGCACGAGATCGAGCCCGAGGAACACGGCGAAATATTGCCAGATGTCCATCGCGCTGCCCGTGACAATCGAGAACACGAGCACGGCATCCACGAGCGGCACGAGCGCCACGAGCAGCACTTGGAAGAACCAGATGCCCGGCAGGCTGAACCACCCGAGCGCGCGGTAGCGTCGGTTGAAAGTCATGTCGCGGTGCTTCCACAGGCATTGCATCGTTCCGAAGCACCAGCGGAAGCGCTGCTTCGCCAGCCCGCGCCACGTCTCCGGCGCCTCCGTCCACGCGACGGCCTCGGGCGAATAGTCCATGCGGTAGCCGAGCCGGTGAAAGGTGAGCGTCAGATCCGTGTCCTCCGCCAGCGTGTCGTGGCTGAATCCGCCCGCCTCCTCCAGCGCGACGCGCCGGATCGCGCTCACCGCGCCGGGGATCACGGTGATGCAGTTCCATTCGCTGAACGCACGCCGATCCAGATTGAAGCCGCACACGTATTCGAGGCACTGACAGTGCGTGACAAAATTTCGACGGTTCCCCACCCGCGCGTGGCCGGAGACTGCGGCGACCTTCGGATCATCGAGCCGCTCGACGAGTGCGCGGATCGTCTGCCGCTCGAAGTGCGTGTCGGCATCGAGGAAAATGAACACGTCGTGTTTTGCACTCGCGATCGCATTGCTGAGCGCCGCGGATTTTCCCGCATTCGCCTGCCGCACCAGCCGCACGCGCGGCTCCGATTCGGCGAAGCGCCGCACCGCCTCCGCCGTGTCGTCCGACGAGCCGTCGTCCACCACGATGAATTCCATCGCGCCGGGATAGTCCGTGTCCACCACGGCGCGCAGGGTATGCTCGATCACGAGACCCTCGTTGAACGCCGCAATCAACACGCTCACTGCCGGTGCGGTGGCGGCAAATGCGGGATCCGGCACCGCGGTCGTGCGCGCGTGATGCCGGCTCGCGAGCGCGATCACGAGCAGCGTGCGCGCGACCGTGAGCACCGTCGCGGCGATCATGAATGCCCAGAAAAACTCCACCACATTCCGGCTGATGGGGAACGCCGCGCTCAACACGAAGCGCCAGAATCCCCACTCGCGGCTCGCACTCACGGGCGGCATCAGATCGTCGTGCGAAATGTTCAGCAGCTCGCCGATGGATACGATCTGATCCCCGCGCGCCTGGAGCCAGTCTATGATCTTCGGCAGCGCCTCCACCGTCTGCGAGCGATCACCGCCCGCGTCGTGTAGCAGGACAATGTTCCCGTCCTTCCGCTGCTCCTTCACGCGCTGCAAGATCACGTCCGCACCCGGCCGCGACCAGTCCTGCGGATCGATTTTTTCTAGCACGATCGTGTAGCCCATCTCATCGCCCTCCGCGAATTTCAGCGGCACGAGTTCCTCCAGCCGGCTCGGCGTCGAATCCGCATTGTATGGAGGGCGGAAGAGCGTCGTACTCCGCCCCGTAAGGCTCTCGATGAGCCGCTGCGTCGCATCGAGTTCGAGCCTCATGCGTGTCCGCGAAATCTTCGTCAGGTTCGCGTGCGTGTACGTGTGGTTTCCGATCTCGTGCCCCTCCTCCACGATGCGCTTCACGAGGCGCGGATTGAACTCCCCGTTGTGCCCCACGATGAAGAATGCCGCCTTCACCCCGCGCGCCTTCAGCACATCCAGAATCTTCGGCGTCCATGTCGAGTCCGGGCCGTCGTCGAAGGTGAGGCTGACCTTGTGCGGGTCCGACGCGCCCTGATGATACAGCACCGGATAAGTCGGGAAATCCACATACGTCCCCTGCATCTGCCCCTCGGAATCAATGCGCAAATTCCGCACGCCATCGTCCATCGAATCGTCCACGGACACGATTTCGCCGCGTCCGATGTGCGTCACTGTCTGGTCCGCACGCAGTTTTGCGAGGGCCGCGAGTGCGCCCTTGCCGGCCGCCCCTTTCATCTCCAGCACGTCCCAAATCTGGGGGTCCTCGGTGCCGATCCGTTGGATGCCAATGCCGCCGAGCTTCGCCGCGCGCGCCATCCGCAGATGGTTGTAAAAGCTGATCGCGTCGAGAAATGTCACCGAGTGTTCGCCGTCCGGCTCGGAGTAAGTGTAGCGCCCGTTGTATTCCGGCGGGCCGACCGCCACCCCGTTTCCCCGGTCCAGCCCGGCGTAGCTCGCACGGCTCATCGCCTCGCGAAAGGTGATCGTCTCCGCGCGTCCGGGGCCGAGATTCCAGTCGTAGCCAAACGCCCCGAGCCCGGCGATCCACTTGTCGCTGTCGCCGTAGTTTCCGATCACCTGGAGCCAGCCTTGGAACCATTCGTGCGACGCAATCGGCCCCGGCGCATCCGTGTCCGAGACCTCGTCGTGCATCTGCGCGACAAACCGGTCCGCCGCATCGTCCAGCGACTCGGGGTCGAGCGCGTCGAGCTGATCGCCGAGCGAAAGGCACAGCCACATCTCGCGCCCCGCAGCGTGTAGCGCATCGGAAATCTCCGTGAGCATCGCCGTGAATTCCTTGCGATACACGGGATCGAGCTGATCGAATTCGATCATCACCCCCGCGACCTTCAGCTCCGCGAGCTTCGCCGCAAGCTGGCGCACAAAGCGCGTGCGATTTTCCGCCGGGCCGCGCGCGAGATTTTCCACCGCCTCCGGCTGCCAGTGATCGCCCTCCAGATTTCGCAGCACGGGCATCACCGCGATGCCGCGCGCGGTGCAAAATTCCACCAGCGCCGGATCGCCCGCGGAGACGAGCCGCCCCTCCGTGCCGACGACCGACAGCCACTCCGGCGCGAGATGCGTGAGCTGCCCCGCGTGATCGTGCAGCGAGGCGAGCGCATTCGGATCATTGTCCGAATAAAATCCGAGCCGCACCTCACCCGCCGGACGCACCGGCACCTTCCCACTTACCGCGCGCATCTGCGCGAGCCGCGCGGGCACGCTGCGCGACTTGTCGAGATACGTCTTCCACTTGTCGGCATTCCGGTTCGGCGCAGTCTCGGGATGCTTCGCGATGTCCGTCTTGAGCTGCCCTTTCAGCTCGCGCACGGAAGCCGGCAGACGCAGCGCGGGATGGATCAGCAGCGACCAGACCGTGAGCACGATCCCCGCGAGCAGCAGCAGCAGACCGAGAACGAGTGCGAGTCGCATCCGCGGCCAGCGACGCCCATTCGGATCGAGGAAGACAAAGCTATTGCGCTTTGGCATTCGCTTTTCCCCAGCCCATGGGCCGCCGATGCGCCCGCCCGGGAACGGGAGGATGCTGCGGAAAAATTCGGACCGGTGACATTGGCGCGCATCCTACGGAGGGGCTATCCATTCGCAAGCCCGCCGCATTGCATCACTCGTGCACCGCACTCCGGGATTGCGCCGGGCGGAGCCGTTGCGCAGCTTGCGCGGACTGATGCCGCACGAATTCACCCTCTCCCACCGCGTGGAGTTTTCCGAGACCGACATGGCGGGCATCGTCCACTTTGCGAACTTCTACCGGATGATGGAAAATGCGGAGCACGCGTTTTTCCGCTCGCTGGGCT
>JANXZI010000249.1 GCA_025355595.1 Spartobacteria bacterium | reverse complement strand
CGTCGAGAAATTCATCCCAATCCTCAACGAGCCCGTTGCCGCGAAGACGCTGCCGGCCACGTTCGTCTTCCATCGCGGCGATGTGATGAGTCCGCGCGAGAAGGTGCAGCCCGGTGAACTCACCGTGCTGGCCTCATTTCATCCGAGCAGCATCGCGGAAAAAGCGCCGTCGCTGGCATCGAGCGGACGCCGCCTCGCCTTCGCGCAGAGCCTCACGGACGGGAAGCACCCGCTCACCACGCGCGTGCTCGTGAACCGTGTGTGGCATCATCACTTTGGCCGCGGCATCGTCGCGTCGCTCGGCGACTTCGGGCACATCGGCGACCGACCCACGCATCCCGAGCTGCTCGACTGGCTCGCCACCGAATTCGTCGCGCAGGGCTGGAGCCTGAAAAAATTGCACCGCCTGATCCTCACGTCATCGGCCTACCGCCAGTCGTCCGTGCGCGACGCTGCGAAGGATCGCAGCGACCCGGACAACCACCTGCTTGGCCGCATGAATTCACGCCGGCTCGAAGCCGAGGCGATCCGCGACGCGATGCTCGTCGTCAGCGGAAAATTCAACGCGAAGATGTTCGGCACGCCCGTGCCGGTGATGACGGATGACGACGGCCAGATCATCGTCGGCGTGGACACGAACGACGGCGCGGGCCGCCCGACGGGAAAATTCGTGCCGCTCAACGGCGAGGAATTCCGCCGCAGCCTCTACATCCAGATGCGCCGCAGCAAACAGATCGGGATGCTGGAGACATTCGACCTCCCGGTGATGGAGCCAAACTGCGAACTGCGAAACGCCTCGACCGTCGCCACCCAATCGCTCGCGATGATGAACGGCGACTTCACGCTCACGCAGTCAAAGTATTTCGCCGAGCGCCTCGTGCGTGAGGCCGGCAAAGACACCGAGGCGCAGGTGAGCCGCGCGTGGCAGCTCGCATTCGGCTGCGGGCCTTCCACGACGGAGATCAAAAACTCCGCCGCCTTCCTCGCAAAGCAGACCGCGTCCTTTCAATCCCACCCGCAGAAAGCCGCGACACCCTCGAAGGGCAAGGAAGCCCCGCCCGAGGATCCGACGATGCGCGCGCTCACAACTTTCTGCCAGGCGCTCCTGACCTCGAACCAATTCCTCTACATAGACTGATCCGCCATGAACACGCACTCCTCCGCCTGCTGTGGTCGCCGCCATTTCCTGACGCAAAGCGGCTTCGGCCTCGGCGCACTCGGCCTCACGTGGCTGCTGAAAAACGACGGCCTGCTCGCCAAGCCGATTGACGCCGAGCAGCGGCACTTTGATCTCCTGCCGAAGCAGCCGCACTTCCAGCCGCGCGCACGCGCGATGATCTCCATGTTCATGCAGGGCGGCCCGAGCCACTTGGATCTTTTTGATCCGAAGCCCGAACTCGACAAACGCGACGGCCAGAAATTTTCCGGCGACATCAAGTTTGACGACGTCGCCAACGCCAGCACGAAGCTTCTCGCGAGCCCGTGGAAATTCCAGCAGCACGGCCAGTGCGGCACCGCGGTGAGCGAGCTCCTGCCGCACTTTGCAAAAATCACGGACGACGTGACGCTGATCCGCAGCATGACGACCGGCGTGAGTAATCACGGGCAGTCCATCCTCGCGATGCAGAGCGGCCGCATCCTCGGCGGACGCCCGGTGATCGGGAGCTGGCTTGCCTACGCGCTCGGATCTGAGGCGCAGGATCTGCCGGCCTTTGTCGCCCTCACCGATCCGCGGAGCCTGCCCGTGATCGGCGTGGGGAATTGGAGCAACGGCTGGCTGCCGTCCATTTATCAGGGCACCGTCGTGCGCCCGCGCGAGCCGCGCATTCCGAATCTCGATCCCGCGCCGCACCTGCGGGGAGAGGCGCAGGGAAATTACCTCGGCTTTCTCGATCAGATCAACCGGCAGCACCTCGATCGCCATCCCGGCGAGGGCGAACTCGAAGCGCGCATCGCCAGCTATGCGCTCGCGGCGAAACTCCAGATCGCCGCCAAGGAAATCCTCGACATCAGCGGGGAAAGCGCGGCGACGAAAAAACTCTACGGCATAGACGATCCCGCGACCGCCGACTTCGGCACGCGCTGCCTCATCGCGCGGCGGCTCGTCGAGCGCGGCGTGCGCTTCGTGCAACTCTACACGGCGAACCAGTCGTGGGATCACCACAGCAAAATTCTCACCGGTCTCCCCGCCGCCTGCAAATACGTGGACAAGCCCGCCGCCGGCCTCGTCACGGATTTGAAATCACGCGGCCTGCTCGATTCCACCGTCGTCCACTGGGGCGGCGAAATGGGCCGCCTGCCGGTCATCGAATTCGACGGAGGGCGCGAAAAGATGGGTCGCGATCACAACACGAACGGCTTCTCGATGTGGGTCGCCGGCGGCGGATTCAAGGGCGGCATGACCTACGGCGAGACCGATGAGTTTGGCCACAAGGCCGCCGTGGACATCGTGAACCACCACGACTACCACGCCACGCTCCTGCACCTCTTCGGCCTCGACCATACAAAGCTCACCTTCAAGCGCAACGGTGCCGACGTGTCGCTCACCGACAACCAGGGCGGACGTGTGGTGAAGGAAATCCTCGCGTGAACTGAGCGCAAACGTCACCGGGGATACTCGCCGATTTGCTGGAGGAGCACGCGCTCGGCGAGACGCTCAGGATCGTTCAGGCGGAGAATCTTCACAGTCACCTTCGCAATGTCCGTCCGGCCCGTGAGCATCGGATCTTCTCTGCTTATCCGGTTGCGCGACGGAACGCTCGCCGGCGCGCGAAGCCGGGTGGAACGGACCTCCAGGCGCGTTTCCGGTCTCGCGCTGGCTGGCCGTTCTCCGAAGCGTGCCCGGAGGTCACGCTCCACCTCGCCGCTTTTCCTCTCCTTCCGGATGGGGCTCGGGAATTCCCGCGCTAAAGCTCGCGCCGCGCATTCACTTTGCGCAAGAACGCTGGCGCATGACGCTGCCTGCCAATCTCCCCGCCAACTTCCGCGCCGCCGCGCGCGATTTCGCGGACACGCTGCGTGCGAACTTCGCCAGCGGCATGCCTGCGCAGCCGGAAGATCAGCTCAAAGGTCCCGTGCAGGCACTGCTGAAAACGGTCACATCCGGCGTGCTCACCAAGACGGAGGCGCAAGTCCACGATCTTGGCGGACGGCCCGACATCGGTGTGGAGGTCGCGAAAGCGTTGTGCGGTTTCATCGAGTTGAAAGCGCCGGGCCTCGGCGCGCGCACGCGCGACTTCAAAGGACGCGACAGGGAGCAGTGGAAAAAATTCAGCGCGCTCCCAAACATCATTTACACCGACGCCATCGAGTGGGCGCTCTACCGCACCGGCGCGCAGACGGAGCAGGACAAAGGCACATCCTCATCAGCCTCGACGGAACCGCCTTTCATTTGCACTGGGACTGCGAGATGAGTGAACGGCAAAGTTTTCCAGAATGTCGCAACCTCTAACCATCGCCGCCCTCCAATCCGAAGCCGCCCTATTCGCCGTGCGCGAGTCTGCGCACTTTGAGCCGGGGTTGTATGGTGTCACCGATGGCAAGGCGGTCGGCACGTATCTCGAACACAAGTTCCAGACGCATCTCGCCACGCAATTCGATTACATCCGCGGCAACTCCGCGAAGGGCATAGATTTTCCGGAACTGGGTGTGGACATCAAAGTGACGAGTATCCGCCAGCCGCAATCATCCTGCCCATTCAAGAGCGCCAGCCAGAAGATCTATGGCCTCGGATACTCGCTGCTCGTGTTTGTCTATGACAAGAGCGACGACCCAGCGCAACAGGCGGCCCGATTGGATTTGCGACACACGGTGTTCGTCAGCGCGGAACGCACCGCAGACTGGCAGACGACGTCTGGGCTTCGACGGTTGTTGGAGAATCAAGGCAACCGTGACGATGTTCTTGCGTTCTTCCTCGAGAGGATGCTGCCCGTTGACGAGATCGAGGCGCACGCCCTCGCCGAACAAGTCCTGCGGCAGCCGCCGGAACTAGGCTACCTCACCGTATCGAATGCGCTCCAGTGGCGGCTGCAATATAGCCGCGTCATTGAGCAAGCCGGGCAAGTGCCCGGTGTTCTCCGGCTCGCATGAAAACGAATGCCCGAATCGAGTTTGGCGATTTCCAGACGCCGCCGTTGCTTGCGGAGGAGATCTGCCGCCTCGTGCGCGCTCGCTGCGGAGATTTCTCCAGTGTCATTGAGACGACTTGTGGACGCGGGGCTTTCCTCGTCGCTGCGGGCACCGCTTTTCCGGACGCGAGATTGTCGGGGCGAGAGATTAATCCCGTTCACGTCGAAGCCGCTCGCGTGGCGTTGTCGGATGCTGGATTCGACGGACGTGCGGAGGTGAGCGTGCAGGATTTTTTTTCTGCGGACTGGAACGCGGAGTTATCCGCTCTTCCCGACCGACTCCTCCTGCTTGGCAATCCACCGTGGGTCACGAATGCGGGTGTCTCGGCCATCGGTGGCAGCAACCTTCCGGTGAAGGCGAATTTCCAAGGCATGCGCGGCCTTGAGGCCCGCACGGGCAAGGCGAACTTCGACATTAGCGAATGGATGCTCATTCGTTTGCTGGAGTCGATCCGTCCCCGCGCCGCTGTCCTCGCCATGCTTTGCAAAACAGCGACCGCGCG
>JANXZI010000197.1 GCA_025355595.1 Spartobacteria bacterium | reverse complement strand
TCTTCTTCGAGGAACTGCGCCAGCTCTCCGAGGGAAGCCGCGCGCCGCTGCTCGGCGACATCGGCCTCTGGAATCCGATCTCGCTCGGCACCGTGAAATACGGCGGCGAACTCCTCAGCGCGATCGGGGCACCGGGCGGCTACTGATCGGCGTATCCGCCGTTGAAATCGCGATGACTAGACTGCGGGTCCGCCCGCATCACTCGCGGGATCGAATCGGTGCAGCGGCATCCCGTGCGCCTCGGCGACGCCGGGGCAGGTGACGTTCCCGTCGAGGACGTTCAGTCCGCCGATGAGGTTCGGGTCTTTGCGGAATGCGCCGGGGATGCCGAGGTCGGCGATCAGCTCGAT
This sequence comes from Spartobacteria bacterium, assembly GCA_025355595.1. Classification (GTDB taxonomy): domain Bacteria; phylum Verrucomicrobiota; class Verrucomicrobiia; order Chthoniobacterales; family Chthoniobacteraceae; genus SXWH01. Next base: position 5,122 of record JANXZI010000197.1, on the reverse strand, counting down.
GTAGCGATACGTCACGTTGGTGAGCGCCTGCGTGGCGGTGCGCGAAAATGCGGCGGGCATGTTGGCGACGCAGTAGTGTGTCACGTCTTCCTCGACGAAAACGGGGTCGTGATGCGTGGTGGCACGCGACGTTTCCGCGCAGCCGCCCTGGTCGATCGCAATGTCCACGAAGACGCTGCCGGGTTTCATCACGCGCATCATCTCGCGGTCGATCAGCTTCGGCGCGCGCGCACCGGGGACGAGCACGGCGCCGATGAGCAGGTCCACCTCGGGGAGCATTTCGAGGATGTGCGCGCGGTTCGAGTAAAGCGTGTGCGCGGTGTGCAGCGTGATGTCGAGGAAGCGCATGCGCTCGACATCCACATCGAGGATCGTCACATCCGCGCCGAGGCCTTGCGCCATGCGCGCAGCATTCACGCCCGCGGTGCCGCCGCCAATGACGACCACTTTTCCCGGAAGTACGCCGGGCACGCCGCCGAGCAGCACGCCGCATCCGCCGAGGTGCTTTTGCAAAAATGATCCGCCCATGAGCACGCTCATGCGCCCGGCGATTTCGCTCATCGGCTCGAGCAGCGGGAGGCGGCGGTTTACCTCGACGGTCTCATACGCGATGCCCGTGATGCGCGAGGCGAGCAGCGCATCGGTGAGCTTCTTGCTCGCAGCAAGATGGAGGTAGGTGAAAAGGATTTGTCCGGCGCGGAGCAGCGGCCATTCGCTTTCGAGCGGCTCCTTCACTTTCACGATGAGTTCCGCGCGTGCGAAGACCTCGCGGTGCTGCGCGACGATTTCTGCTCCAGCCGCAGTGTACTGCTCGTCGGGGAAGCCGGAGCCGGAGCCGGCGTTCGTCTCGACGAAGACCTTATGCCCGCGTCGCACGAGCTGGTATGCGGCGCTCGGGAGGAGGGCGACGCGGTTTTCCTGCGCTTTGATTTCCTTGGGGACGCCGATGTTCATCCTGTGACGCTAGCACGCTGGCACGGCGGCGGCGAGAGGCGCGTTTGCACGGCATCCTGATCTTACTCTTTGTCTTGCTCGTGCTCTTGCTCTCTGCATCGGCACTTTCTGAAAAGAGAGCAAGAGCACGAGCAAGACAAAGAGTAGGTAAAGATTCTCGCTGCGCTGGCAATGTCCGCACTTCGCGCGATGATGCGTGCGTGTCCGCACACTCTGAACATCCCGAACTGCTCGCGCCCGCCGGTGGCTGGGACTGCCTGCGCGCGGCTGTCGCGAATGGCGCGGACGCGGTGTACTTCGGTCTGCCGCGTTTCAATGCGCGGCTGCGGGCGGACAATTTCCGCGACGACGAGCTGTGCGATGTCGTGACCTTCTGCCACCGGCATGGCGTGAAGGCCTACGTCGCGTTCAACACGCTCGTCTTCACCGGCGAACTCGATGCGGCCGAGGCGATGCTGCGCGATTGCAGCCGCGCGGGCGTGGATGCGCTCATCGTGCAGGACGTGGGCCTCGTGCGGCTCGCGAGGAAAATCGTACCGGAGCTGCCGATTCACGCGAGCACGCAGATGACGATCACTTCGCCGGAAGGTGTGGAGTTCGCGCGCGATCTTGGCGTCGAACGCGTGGTGCTGGCGCGGGAGCTGTCGCTGCGAGAGCTTGAAAAGTTTCAGGCGCAAGCCGCGGGTGAAGCGGCGGAAAATTCAAAATTCAAAATTCAAAATCCAACATTGCCGCTGGAGGTCTTCGTTCACGGCGCGCTCTGCGTCGCGTACAGCGGCCAGTGTCTCACGAGCGAATCGCTCGGCCAGCGCAGCGCCAACCGCGGCGAGTGCGCGCAGGCGTGCCGCATGACTTACGAGCTGATCGTGGACGGCGAAGTGCGCGATCTGGGCGACAAACGCTACCTTCTCTCGCCGCAGGATCTCGCGGCGGCGGAGCAAATCCCCGCGCTGCTCGAACGCGGTGTGACGAGTTTCAAAATCGAGGGCCGACTGAAGTCGCCCGAGTATGTCGCCGGCGTGTGCCAAGTGTATCGCCGCGCGCTCGATGAAGCGATCGCGCACCGCGAGCACCGCATGAGCGAGGCGGAGAGATACCAGCTTGAGATGACATTTTCGCGCGGGCTTTTCACCGGCTGGGTGCATGGCGTGGATCACCAGCGGCTCGTGCCCGCGCGCTCAGGAAAAAAGCGCGGGCCGCTCGCGGGAGTCATCGCGCGTGTGGGTGAGGAGAATGTGGAGTTTGAGGCGAGCGTGCCGCTGAAGCCCGGCGATGGCATCGTCTTCGACACTGGCGGCGACACGAACGCCGAGCAGGGCGGACGCATCTACCAGATCAGGGGCCGTCGATATTTCTTCGAGCACGGGCGGATTGATTTTTTGAAAATCAAACCCGGCGACCGTGTGTGGAAGACAGACGATCCTGCGCTGAACAAGACGCTTCGCCAGTCGTTCACGGGCCGCATTGAGCCGCGGCGGATTCCCGTGAATCTCACGGTGCGCGGTGCGGCCGGCGAGCCACTGGAGGTCGTGTGTGAATTGCCGTCGGGCCCGGTTACGGTGCGCTCTTCGCTGGTGCTGCAAGCCGCGCGCACCGCGCCGCTCACGGATGAAAAGCTGCGTGAGCATCTCGGGCGTTTCGGTGAGCATCCATATTCGCTCGGCGAACTGCGCAACGATCTCACGGGCGACGTGATCCTGCCCATCAGCGAACTCAACCGCGTGCGCCGCGAACTCGCCTTCGCGCTGGATGCCGCCAACCAGCACCGCCGCGCAGAGTCTTCGCAGACGTGGCGGGATGTTTTTGCGGCGGAGAACCAGTCATCAGTCACCAGTCACCAGTCACCGCCGTCGCTCGCCGTACTTTGCCGCACGATGGAGCAGATCGAGGCGGCGCTCGCCTGCGCCGTGTCCGTGCTCTACGTGGATTTCGAGGACATCCGGCGTTACAAGGATGCTGTGGCGCTCGTGCGCGGGCATGGCGGCTTGCAGATTTTCCTCGCGACGCCGCGCATCCAGAAGGCGGGCGAGCAGGGCTTTTTCAAGCTGATCGAAAACGCCGCGCCCGACGGCGTGCTGATCCGCAACCTCGGTGCGATTGACTATTTCCGCGCGACGCCGCTGCGGCGCATCGGCGACTTCTCGCTGAACGTGGCGAATCCGCTGACGGCGCAACATTTCATCGCGCGCGGTCTGGAGCGGGTGACGATCAGCTACGATCTGAACATCGCGCAGGTCCTCGACCTGCTGGCGGAGTGTGGAATTGCAGACGATTCCGCTCATTCCGCACTCCGCATTCCGCACTCCGAATTTGAACTCACGCTGCATCAGCACATGCCGATGTTTCACATGGAGCACTGCGTTTTCGCGGCGTTCATGTCGAAGGGATCGTCATTCCTCGACTGCGGGCGGCCGTGCGATTCGCACCGGGTGCATCTGCGCGATCGGGTGGGCGTGCAGCATCCGCTGCGCGCGGATGTGGGCTGCCGGAACACGCTTTTCAATGCGACGGCGCAGACGGGCGCGCAGTTTTTCAGCGCGCTGCGCGACGCGGGGCTGCGGAATTTTCGCGTCGAGCTCCTGGAGGAGGATGCGGGGGAAAGTGCGCGCGTGATCCGGGCTTACCAGTCGTTGCTCGCGGGCGAGCGTGATGGCGAAGGGCTGTGGCGGGAGCTGAGGGCGCAGAGCCAGCTCGGGGTGACCAAGGGAACGTTGGACGAGCGGTGAGCGGACGGCGATCGAAGATTCGACGATGTCCGAAGTCCGGAATGGATCGGAGTTGCGCTCGGGAGAGCGCGGACGCGGGCTTCCGCTCGCGCCTACTTGGGGAGCAAGCACAGGCGCGCTTCGGCTGCGTCGAGGCCCGCGATTTCGATGAGCTTGTCGCGCGATTTTGTCCGGCGATGAGCGCGATGTCGCGGCGGTATATGCGCAATTTTTCCGCGACAAATTCCGGCAGCGCCTCGTTTGCCTTTCCTTCGATCGCAGGCGCGGCGATTTTGACTTTCACCGCGTCCCCGTGCTCGCCGATCACTTCAGATCTGTGAAATCGCCGACTACGGCTTGATGTAGATGCCGATGAGCGGATACCGGCAGTGATTCGGTGTGAAGAAGTCGCTGACAAACCCGGACTTTGTGCGGATTTCGACATGGCCGGCACCCCTGCCGCTCTTTCCGTCATAGACGATCACGCTGCCGACGGGTGCCTTGATCGGATCCATGCACGCGATTTTCTTGAAGCCAAAGGTGGTGGTGAGTTCATCCCCGGCTTGCTTCGCGTAGCCGGTCGTTGGCCTGGAATCCACGACCCCGGCGTCGAGCAGCGCGTTTTTCACGTAGCGCCAGCAGGTGCCGTGGGAGTGGCCGTAGGCGCGGGCCGAGGCGATCTCCGCGGCGCGCATCATGCGGCTGTCGTAGTGGTAGGTGGATGCGCGCGATCCGAAGATGGAGAGGGTGCGCGACGGGGGCATGTCCGCCTCGCGCTTGCGGTAGAGGGATTCCGCGGGTTCGAGCTTTGCGATGTCAATCTTCCGCGGGGGCGTCTTGGCGTAAACTTTCGTCACCGTGCGGACAGTCGCCGTCCGCTTGCCGGACTTCTTCGTCGGTGTGGCCTTTTTGTGTGCCTTCGTCGCTGCTTCCGCCGGGGCGGAGTGAAGCGCCAAGGCGGTGGCAACTGCGACGGCGAGGAGTCTGAGCTGGCGGAATGAATGCATGAGACGGGGAATTTTGAAGGCGGGAGGGTAGGCCGGTGATTCATGTCGTCAAAGAATTTGTTCGGTCGCCGAAAATTATTCCCGCCGCCGCTTCCTCGCACTTACGGTGCGCGCGTGAACTTGGAAACCCCGCTGGCCGAAGTGGACGTGGTGCCGCCGCCGCGTGCGCGGCAGCTTGAGCGCTTTGGCGTGCGCACGGTCGGCGAACTGCTGCTGCATTTCCCGCGGCGCTACGAGGACCGCACGCAGTTCGATCATTTTCCCGCGGAGACGGGTGACCGCGCGGTGTGTGTCTGCGGTGTCGTGAAGAAAACGTCGTTGCGGCGATTGCGCGGCGGGCAGGCTGCTGATTCCCGAAATTGAGAGGAAACTCAAACTCCAACGGCGTGCCGCAAAGGGCTCTACTGTAAGTAGCACGGAAGGGGAGGTGCGAGGATGAGCCGGTTCTTCTTTGTG
>JANXZI010000120.1 GCA_025355595.1 Spartobacteria bacterium | reverse complement strand
CGATCTTGGATCTCCTTGCGCATGGCGACGGACGAGCCGGAACGCTCGATGCCGTGCAGTTTGCCGAGCTGGCTCGATGAGATCATGTCGCTGCGCCACACGAGCGTCGCGGGCTTGCCCTCCACCTGTACCGGCCACATCTGCATGAAGGTGAGCAGCACGAGATATCCGTCGCTGGAATAAAACTGCACCGTGCCACTCTGGATGCTCTCGCCCGCGGCGCGGGAAAAGTTCGCCCCGAGCGAGACCGCCGCGCGGCCCTCGACATCGAACAGCTCGTAGAAAAGCGATCCGCCGCCGCTGCCCGTCATCGTGCCGGCGAGCGCGGAAAATTGTTTCTGGATCGCCGGGCGTTCGCCGAGCAGCGCCGCAGCCTCATCCGCCGGGCGCAGCGAAGCTCCGCGCACGGAATACGCGGGCTGCCCCGCGAGCCCGCCGGATGTAAACGCAGTCGCGCGCCCGTGCAGCAGCCCGGCCCAGAATGCCGCGACACTGGGCGGCATCCCTTTTCCGCCCGCCTCGAATTTCCCCCCGCCCTTCGCCTCCGCCGCGCTCATCTGCAACTCAGGCCGCTCGGGGCTTAGCTTCTCGGTCGCGCTCGCAAATTTTCCGACGGAGGAATTGTGCGGCGCATTTGCGAGGCGCTGGAAATCCTGCGCGGACGGACGCCGCGGCAGATCCACATGCTGGTACACCTTCAGCGCCGAATGCCCCGTGGGATCCCATTTTTGCTGTGCGTCATTCGCCTTCGCCACCGGCATCGGGAGGATGAAGAGCGTCTCCACTTCGAGCCCGCGGGCAAACTTCATCGTCGCCCCGCTCGCCGCGATCACTTCACCCTTCGCGAGCTTTTTCATATCCACTTCCTTGAAGACGGAGAACGAGGTGATTTCCGCCGCGGGGTCGGCCAGCACGCGCGAGGCGGCGACGATGGAAACGATGAGCGGGAGAGTCAGGAAATGGCGCATGGTTGGTTTTGCCGGGCTCTGGCGCGGCAGAGCCGAGGTAAGGATGGAAGCCATTCTTGTCAACGGCTCACGGTGGCGGACGGGCATGGAAAGTGATCGTCCGTCCACATTCGTCCGGGAAAATTTGCTGTTTCTGGATGCACGCGGATGGATTCGCGGCGCGCAGCGAGCTGGCCGTGTTTATTCCTGCGGCGGCGCGCATGTTGCGGATTCAAATCATTCTGCTAGACCTGCGCGCTCATGCCGGATCCCATCATCGTCCTCGAAAATCTTCGCAAAGCCTACGGCGCGACGATCGCGGCGAATGATCTGAACCTCGCCATCCCGCGCGGCGAAATTTTCGGCTTCCTCGGCGCGAACGGCGCGGGCAAGACCACCACCATCCGCATGCTCTGCGGCCTCACCCGGCCCACCTCGGGCCACGGGTTCATTGACGGCCTCGACGTGTGGACGGACCGCTACAAGATCCGCTCGAAGTTCGGCTACGTCGCGCAAAAATTCAGCCTCTACCCCGATCTCACCGTCACCGAGAACCTCGCATTCTTCGGCGGCGCATTCCGCGTCCCGCGCGAGACGCTCGGTGCACGGATCGAAAAATTACTCACGCAAATGGACCTCGTCGGCAAACGCGACGCCATGGCCGGCAGCCTCTCCGGCGGCATGAAGCAGCTCCTCGCGCTCGCGTGCGCGCTTGTGCATTCGCCGCCACTGCTTTTTCTCGACGAGCCCACGAGCGGCCTCGATCCCGTGCATCGCCAGCAGCTCTGGAATCTGCTCTACGAACTCGGCACTGGCGGCACGACGATCTTTGTCACCACGCATTACATGGACGAGGCCGAGCGCTGCACGGAAGTCGGTTTCGTGAGCGAGGGCCGCCTGCTCGCCAAGGAATCGCCGCGCAAGTTGAAGGCGTCCTTCAAATCCAAGCTGCTCGAACTCGAGATCGATCCCGTGATGCCCGCTCTCGCCGCGCTGCGCAATGCCCCCGGCGTGCTCGATGCCACGCTGCGCAGCGGCCACGCACGCATCTACGCCGCCGAGCCCGAGCGCCTGCTCCGCGAGTGGCAGCGCGCGTGGCCTTTTCCAGATCTGAAATGGATTGGCCACGAATGGGTGGAGCCGGACATGGAGGACGTCTTCAAGGCATGGTCGCAGGGCTACACTTCACTTCTCGACCGCACCGCCGCATGAACATCCGCGAAACTTGGCATGCCATCGCCAGCGTGGCGCTGAAGGAGTTTCTCCACGTCTGGCGCGACAAGCGCATCCTCGCGCTCATCCTCATCCTGCCGCCGTTTTTCACGCTGCTCTTCGGCTACGCCTTCGAGGCCACGGAACTCACCGGCGTCCATGCGACGATCATTGACCGCGACCGGACCGAGCACACCGCGAAGCTCGCGGAGATGCTTGCGAAGAAGAAAACATTCGCCTGGAAAAAAACGAAGGACACCGGTGCCGATCCCGATCTGCTGCGCCTCGGCGTGAGTGCCGCCATCGTCATCCCGAAGGACTGGACGAGCACGCTCGAAGCCGGCACGCCGGCGCCGCTGAAGCTTTTCCTCGACGGCACCGACGCGACGTCCGCCGAGGAACTCGAGGGCCGCCTGCGCGAAATGCTCGGCGATTTCCAGGGCCAGGAAAATGTGCAGGAACTCACCGTGAAGCCGCTCCTCGAAGAACTGCCCTCCGAAATTTTCGACGCGCTGAAGACGATGAAGCCCGAGGGTCGCGACAAGGTGAAGGTGGAATTCCAGAAGCTCGTGAAGCCGTGGCAGCCCGACACGCGCATCCTCTACAATCCGAAGCTGCGGTTCATTGACTACGTCACGCCCGGCATCATCGGCCTCATCCTGCAGCTCCTCACCGTCACGCTCATGGCCTGCACGATCGCGCGCGAACGCGAGGCCGGCACGCTCGCGCAGCTCATCGTCACGCCGCTGCGCCGCGTGGAGATCGTCATCGGAAAAGTGCTGCCCTACCTCGGCATTTCGCTGTTCCTCATCGGCATCACGATCGGTGTCGCCTATTTTCATTTCGGCGTGCATTTCCGCCAGCCGATCATGCTCGGGATCATCTGCCTGCTCTTCCTACTCTGCTCGCTCGGCTCCGGCCTGCTCATCTCCGCGTTCTGCCACACGCAGACGCAGGCGATCCAATTCGCCGTCTTCTACCTGCTCCCCGTCTTCCCGCTCTCCGGTGCCTTCGCACCCATTGAGCGCCTGCCCGACACCGTGCGTCTCGTCTCGGACATCTTCCCGCTCACGCATTTCTGCGAGGCCTTCCGCATGGCGAATCTGCGCAATGCGGACATCTCATTCTTCGCTGGCGATCTTCTTTTCCTCGCCATCGGCGCGATCGTGACGTGCGGCGGTGCAGCGTGGATCCTGAGCAGGACAGACGCGTGAGTCAGCCTGCGTGGTGAACGGGACGGCGTGCCTCGGGTAGCGCTTGCGTCCCGCCTGCCGTGCAAAGCGTCCCGCTTCGCACCCGGCGGACGTCAGCTTGTGAACGAACCTCTCTCGACGCCCGAATGTGTTCCGCGAGACGCGGAACACGGCAGGCGAGACGCCCGCGCTACCCAAGGCACGCCTTCCCAAAATCGCACCCAACATCAAAACTTCAGCAGCCCCATCGCCACCATCCTCGCAAATGCACTCAGCGTGTTCGCATCGCGGATTTCCCCCGAGGCGATCATCGCGCGCAATTCTGCCGCGGAAAATGCGCGGCACTCGGTGATCGATTCCGCCGCGTCCGGCTGCGCGCCCCCAGCCGCGGGGACGACGGGGCGCACGAGCACGAGGTGGCTGTGCTCATCCGTGAATCCGCAGCTCGGAAAATAATGCCCGAGCAAAATCAGCTCGCCGCCCGGTGCAAGCGTGTGTCCCGATTCCTCCTCGAGCTCACGCAGCCCGGTCGCGCGGATCGCATCGGGATCGGATGTGTCATCAATCTGCCCTGCGGGAAATTCCCAGATTGTCGCGCGAATCGGCACGCGCTCTTGCCGCACGAGCAGGAATTTTCCATCCGCCGTCATCGGCGCGACGACCACCGCGCCCTTGCGATGCACGACCGTCCACGTGAACGGCTCGGGCCGTGTCGGCGAAGTCACAGTCGCGCGATGGACTTCCACGTACGGATTCGCAAACTGCATCTCCCCGGCGACGACACTCCAGCCCTCGGAGTTTTGGATGAAGCGGTGAAAATTTTCCATGCTGCGGTGGATCATTCGCAATCCGGACGCGCTGTGCGAGCCGGAATGCGTCTTGCCGGCAAAGGCAGGCAGTTTGAGCGGAGCAAAAATCGCGGTGAAAACTCTCTGCAAAAAGGACGCGAAGCGTCCGGAACAACAGTAGCCCCGTGCGAGCGAAGCGAGCGCGGGGATCTGCGGGCAAATGCACAAAGCTGCGTAGCAGCGGCATTGCGAGTGCGTGCGTGCATTGTGCCGTTGCGATGCAGCTCCAAATTTTTTTCCGACGTGACCCCGCGCTCGCTGCGCTCGCACGGGGCTACTGTTGTGCTGGCGCTACGCGCCGCGTCACATGCGCAGAGCCTTCCTCCACCGCGCGAGCTGCGCGGCGACGTTCTTCGGCGACGGTGCTCCGATGCCTTTGCGCGCGGCCATCGCGGTGCGGAGGCTGAAGCACTTGGCCACATCCTTTTCAAACGCGGGCGAAAGTGCGCGCCAGTCGGCGAGCGTGAGCTGCGGCAAATCGCACCCGCGCTGCGTGCAGAGCGCGACGGCCTTACCGACGACTTCGTGCGCCATGCGGAATGGCACGCCGCGATTCACAAGGTAGTCCGCAACGTCCGTCGCGAGCAGCATCGGGTCCGCGACGGCGGCAGCGCACGCGGCGGCGTTCGCCTTGGTGCCGTCGAGCATCCCGGCAAAGACGGCGAGCGCGGTTTTCACCGTGTCCACGCTGTCGAAGACCGGCTCCTTGTCCTCCTGCATGTCGCGATTGTAGGTCATCGGCAGGCCCTTCAGCGTCGTGAGCAGCGATACGAGATTGCCGATCACGCGGCCTGTCTTTCCGCGCGTAAGTTCGGCGACATCGGGATTTTTTTTCTGCGGCATGAGCGACGAACCAGTCGTGTAGGCGTCGCTGATGGTGATGAATTTGAACTCGCTCGAAGCCCACAGGATCACATCCTCGCTGAGCCGCGAAAGGTGCGTGGCCACGAGCGCGAGCGCGGCGAGCAGCTCCACGGCGAAGTCGCGATCGCTCACCGCGTCCATCGAGTTTTGCGTGATGGCGGAGAAGCCGAG
>JANXZI010000086.1 GCA_025355595.1 Spartobacteria bacterium | reverse complement strand
CAAAGCACACCACGAGATCCGCCTGCTGTTCGATCTGCGCGAGAGATTCCGCAGCCTGCGTGCGCCGCCTTTTCCCCTCGAAGCCAAACGGCATCGTGGCAAACGCAATGACCACCGCGCCCGCGCTGCGCGCCATGTGGGCGATGAGCGCCGCCGCGCCGCTGCCCGTGCCGCCGCCGAGTCCCGTGCAGAGAAAAATCATGTTCGCTCCCTCGACAGCGCCCTTGATTTCATCCGCAGCCTCCTCCGCAGCCTGATAGCCGATCTCCGGATCGCCGCCCGCGCCGAGGCCGCGCGTCACGGTCTTGCCGAGCTGGATTTTTTGCGGTGCGACGCAGCCGTTCAGCGCCTGCACATCGGTGTTCAGCGCGATGACGGTCACACCCTCGATGCCGTCGAGCACGAGGCGATCCAGCGCGCTGCCGCCTGCGCCGCCGAGGCCGATGACTTTGATGACCGGCGCTGCCGGAACGGTGGAGCGTTTGAATGTGATCATGGCGTTTAGCGGAACCACTTTTTGAACCAGTCGAGCCACCCGCCCGACTCGTCGTCGAGCGTCGCCTGGGCGTATTTCACGAGGCCGATGGCGGTGGAGTACTGCGGATTTTCAAAGGCGCTCGTGACGCCGGAAATATTCTGCGCGCGGCAAACCTGCACGGGCATCTGGAAGACATCCTCGGCCAGTTCCTGGATGCCGCGCAGCGCGGAACTGCCGCCGGTCAGGACCATGCCCGCCCCCGCGTATTCGTGGTAGCGGCCCCGGTCGAGTTCGCGCTTCAGCAGCTCGAAAGTCTCGCGCATGCGCATGTGGATGATCGTGTTCAGCATCTCGCGCTCGATCTCGCGGCCCGCAAATCCATGCTCGTCCTTCAGCACGACGGCCTCGCCGGGAATTGTCCCGCCGATCGCGCAGCTCCCCTCGTCAATCTTCAGCCGCTCCGCCTTGCCCATCGGGATGCGCAGGCCGAGCGAGAGATCGTTCGTGATGTGATCGCCGCCGATCCCGACCACGCCGCTCTGCTTCACCGCGCCGCCCGCGTACACGATGAAGCCCGTCGTGCCGCCACCGATGTCCACCATGATCGCGCCCGTGGTCTTTTGGTTCGCATCAAGCACCGCCTGCGCCGCCGCGTACGGCGTGAAGACGATGTCCTCGATCTCGATGTCGAGATCGATCATGCACTGGAGGCTGTTCCGGATGCGTGTGGCCACGCCATGCACGATGTGAAAGTCCGCCTCCAGCTTGCGTCCGTGCATCCCGACCGGGTTCAAAATTCCATCCTGCCCGTCCACATAGTAGTGCTGGAGAATCGTGTGGACGAACATGTTCTGCGCCGGGATCGGCGAGGTGCGCGCCGCTTCCTGCACGCGTGCGAAATCCTCGCGGTCAATCTTCTCCCGATCCTCGGGCAGCGTGAAGGAGCACCGGTTGTTGTAGCTCTGGATGTGTGCGCCGGTGATACCGAGATAGACGTTCTTGATCATCACGTCGCTCTTCTCCTCCGCGTCCGCGAGCGCCTCGCGGATGCACTTGCCGCAGGTGTCAATGTCCACGATCTCACCCTTGCGCACGCCGCGCGACGGCGCCTCGCCCACGCCGAGGATTTGGATCGTGCCGTCGCGTTTCAGTTCCGCGGAGATGGCGCACACTTTCGAGGTGCCGATTTCGAGTCCGACGACTATTTGGTCCTTGGCCATCAGGCGGTGGTGCTGCGGAAGCGTTTGAGGAGGCCGCCGCCGTCGTCTTTCGGCTTCGCAGGCTCGTTGCGTTTGGGCACCGGCTTGCCCTTCGTGGAAGATGACGCCTCCGAGCCGGTCTTCGCCTTCACCGGAATCGCGCGCGGAATTACCGTCGGCTCCGATGCGTCGTCGCTCTCCGCCGGCACGGGCTGCATGAAAGTCACGGGAATGTTCCGCACCGGGATCAGGTTGATCGTCAGGATTTCCTGCCCGATGAGCGCCGCCTCGTTGCGCACGGCCACCAGCCGATCCATCTGCCCGGCGATGTCGTCGAGCCCGAGCGTGATCTGCGCGCGCTTTTGATCCGTCGCGACGATGTAGCAGCCTTTCGACACATCCACCGAAGTGACCTTGAGCGAGCCCGCAGCGCGCGTGCTTTTGAGCAGATCGAGCGCGGCGAGCACCTCGGCCTTGCGGATCATTTTGCCGGGCTCGAGATCCTCCGTCTGCACGCCCGAGATGACGGGCAGCGATTTGAATTCCGGCAGGATCACGCGCGGCTGAAAGACGATGCCGCTCGCATCGAGCAGATGCGTCGGCTTCGGCGCGGCGGATTTTTCACCTGGTGCGGCGGCGAGCCACGCCGTCGGCTTGCGCTCCTTCACCGTGATTTCGATCCGGTTCGGCAGGTAGCGCAGCACCTCCACGGTCTCGACCTGTGGCAGTGCGGCCAGCGCCTCACGGATCGCCGCGGTCTTGTAGGAGTAAATATTCGCGCCCGCCTTCACCTTCGCCACCGCGCGCGCCTGGTCCCGCGTGAGCGTGCCGTCCGTGGCGAATGTAATGTCCGTCAGCGCGTAGTCGGGGTTCTGCCAGAAGAATTTTTTCCAGCCCACCGTCGCGCCGTAGCCGATGCCGCCGAGCAGCGCGAGCAGCACGCACACTTTCACCAGCCGCCACGTCCCGCGGCAGAATGCGACCCACGTCTCGTTCGTGCCGCGCTTCACGACACCGTCCACGAAATACTTCTTCCGCCGGTCGCGGTCGGAGGTGAGGCGGAGGTTGCTGGGGCGTTTGCGTTTCATGGGTCGGTGGGGCGTGCGGCGAGCGAGAGTTCGATGATGCGACGGCAAAGTTCGGCGTAGCTGAGGCCCATTGCTTTCGCCGCTTCGGGCAGCAGCGACACCGGCGTCATGCCGGGAATGGTGTTCACCTCGAGCACAGAGGGCAGGCATGCGTCGGTGAGGAGAATGTCCACCCGCGAATAGATTTCAAGACCGAGGGCGCGGTGCGCCGCGAGGGCCGTGTCCTGCACGAGCTTTGTGATCGCCGCGTCGAGCGGCGCGGGGCAAAAGTGATCCGCGCCCGCCGCATTTGGATTCAAAAAAGGATACTTGTTGTCGAAATTGTAGAAGTCTTTCTTCGCGCGGATCTCGACCACCGGCAGCGCGAGATCGCCCACGACGCCAACCGTCAGTTCCTTGCCCGCGATGAATTCCTCGACCAGCAATTCGTCGCCAAATTTCCGACCCTGCGCGAGCGCATCGTCCAGTTCCGCCTGCGTCCTGACGATGAACACGCCCACGCTGCTGCCCTCGCGCGGTGCCTTGATCACGAGCGGCATCGCCAGCGTCGGCTTCGCTCCGTTGCGGATGATTTCCGATTTCGCCGTCGGCACGCCGCGCTCCACAAAGCGCTGTTTCGACGCAATCTTGTCAATCGCCAGCTCGGACCCGCGCACGCCTTCGCCGGTGTACGCGATGCCGCGCGATTCGAGAATCCGCTGAATCTGCCCGTCCTCGCCGAATGTGCCATGCACGACATTGAACGCGACACGCGTGCCCGCGGGCACTGCGAAATCCGCGCCCGTGACATCCACCGGCGTGACGATCGCACCGAGCGATCGCAGAGCCTCCACAACGCCCTCGCCGGATTTCTGCGAGACATTGCGTTCCGATCCGGGCCCGCCCATGAGGACGGCGACCGGGATGTTGGTGAGATCAAATGACATGGAAATGGTGCGGTTTTTCATCGCCATGAATACGCAGCGCGGGCGAGAAAACTTTCACGAAAAATGGGCGCGTCAAAGATAGCGCGGTATCCCTGACCGAAACACCGGCGAGGTAGCGCGGCGGCACCTTGGAGTGCGGTGGCAGAGCGAGGGACGAGCGACGACACCGCCTTGACGACGCGCGTGCAATGAACGTCGCACCGTGCATCCGCCCGAATCCCCTCCGAAGGCGGCGTGGCGCTGTCGCTTCCCGCCGCACTCCAAGGTGCCGCACCTGGTTTCTGGAGTTCCTCTCAGACATAGACGGGTTCGTCCTGTCCAACGATTTGGACCTCGGTGTGCAATTCGATTTTTCGCTCCGCACGCGCGCGATCCTGGACCTGTGCGATGAGCGCGAGCACGTCGCGCGCGGTCGCGCCGCCCTCGTTCACGATGAAGTTCCCGTGAATCTCGGACACCCGCGCGCCGCCGACACGCGTGCCCTTGAGCCTGAGTTCATCAATCAGCTTTCCCGCGGGCGTCTTACCGGGGTTTTTGAAAATGCAGCCCGCGCTTGATTCCTTCGGCTGGCTCGTGCGCCGCTTCTGCTGGCTCTCGTCGAGTCGCGCCGCGATGTCCGCCGCCGCCGCCGTCTCGCCGCGGAATGTCGCGCTCACCGCGTAGTTGTTCGCGAGCGTCGGCACGTCGCGATAACGCACTTCCAGCTCGGCCGGAGTGCGCGTGTGGAACTCACCGTTCGCATCCACGAAGCGCACGCTTACCACCTGCCGGAAGGTCTCGCCGCCCATCGCGCCGGCATTCATCCGCAGCGCCCCGCCGACATTTCCTGGGATGCCCTCAAACCACTCGAAGCCCCCGATCACCGCGTCGCGTGCCGCGATCGCCAACTCGCGCTGCCTCACGCCCACGCCCGCGCTGATGTGCGTGCCGTGGACTTCGAGCCGCTTGAATTCTCCGCGCGCCAGCCGCACGACCACGCCGCGGATGCCGCCGTCGCGCACGAGCAAGTTTGATCCGCGGCCCATCACGAAGATCGGGATTTTCCGATCCGTCGTGAATCGCACGAGCCGCGCAAAGCCCTCCTCGGTCTCCGGCTCCACCCAAAATTGCGCGGGGCCGCCGACGCGCATCGTCGTGTGTTTCGAGAGCGGTTCGTAGAGCCGCGCGATGCCGGGCCCCATCACGTTCAGGATGTCGTCGAGCGCCGCCGCGTCGCGTGCGAGCACGCTGCCCTGCTCGTGGATGTCGCCTGCGCCGAGCGAGAGGATGAGATCGCCGGGCTC
>JANXZI010000061.1 GCA_025355595.1 Spartobacteria bacterium | reverse complement strand
CCATGCCGGGCCGCGCCGTGCCATCCGCGGCGGTCACGCCGAGCTTCACGAGAAACTGCGCATGGGCCATCGCTCGCATCTTTGGCCGGTCGTGCAAGGTCGCCAACGGCGTGGCGAAAGTCGGGCGCGCGGCCTTCATGCTCCATGCACCGCCGGGCGTCGCGCGCAGCTTCCAGTCGCCAGTCGTCGTGAAAAGATACGACTCCTCGAAGTCCATCTCCAGCCACGTCCCGATGGCTCGGGCCGCGGCTTCCGGCGGCTCATTTCGCGTCACATCCCGCCTCGCAAATCGCACGGTAAAAGACACGGCGGTGCCGGACTTCAGCTCGACGATCCGACCGTACACGTTCCGCAGTTCGCCTTCCGCGCGTGGTCGGCTGAGGGTGATTTTGACGAATGTCCCCTCGGCGAGGCTCGCCCGCAGCTTTTCAAAAAATCGCTCCATGGTGGTCACTGTACCATCACAGCTTTGCGTTGCCTGGAGAGCGAGCCATTCCGCCCTGTCCGCAGCCGGGGAGTTTCTACTTTCCGCTTCATGACTAAATCTGTTCCATCCGCGCCTATGAAAAACCTCGTCGAAGAATTTAAGTCCTTCGTCCTCAAAGGCAACGTGATCACTCTTGCCGTCGGTGTCATCATTGGCGCGGCTTTCGGCAAAATCGTGGATTCGATGGTCAAGGACATCATCACGCCCTTCATCGGCCTCATCGGGGGCAAGCCGGATTTCTCCGGCATCGCCATCGGCGCGAAACAGGCCGTGGATCCGAAGACGCATGCCCTCGTCGTCGATGCTGCGGGCAAGCCGGTGCTCGAAGGCGGGATCATGATCGGCAATTTCATCAATGCCACCATCGCATTCCTGATCATGGCGGCTGTCGTCTTCTTCCTCATCGTGAAGCCCTACAACGCGCTCATGGCCCGCTTTGAAAAGAAGGCTCCGCCGACGCCCGCCGGCCCGCCTCCGGCGACGCTGGACGACGTGGTCGCTGCGATCCGAACGCTCAAGGCCTGACCCTCCGCGAGACTCCCCCAGCCCCAACCCTTCAAAAATCGGCCGGTGTTCCACCTCGGGACACCGCCCGATTTTTTTACTGGCAGGGCAGCACCTTCACGCTTGCCGCACTCGCACCCCGATACTAACACGCTCGCCCCCGCACCGCGTTCTTCGCGACGCCCACTTTTTCCAACCACAAAACATCAAACAGTCATGAGCAGAAAAATTCGTTACGGCATGGTCGGCGGCGGACGCGGGGCATTCATCGGCGCAGTGCATCGCATCGCGGCGGCCATTGATCAGCAGGTCGAACTCGTCTGCGGCGCGTTCTCGTCCGACCCCGGGCGTTCGCGCGCGAGCGGCGGCGACTTCTTCCTCCCGCCGGATCGCTGCTACGGCACCTTCGAGGAAATGATCGCGAAGGAAAAGGCGCTGCCCGCGGACAGGCGCATGGACTTCGTCGCCATCGTCACGCCGAACCACATGCACTTCCCGCCCGCGAAGGCTGCGCTCGAAGCGGGCTTCCATGTGCTGAGTGACAAGCCCGCGACGCTGAATTTGGCCGAAGCAAGAAAGCTCGCCGCCATCGTGAAAAAGACCGGCCAGCTCTACGGCCTCACGCACAACTACACCGGCTACCCGCTCGTGAAGCAGGCGCGCGAGATGGTCGCTGACGGCAAGCTCGGCAAGATCCGCAAGGTCGTCGTCGAGTATCCGCAGGGCTGGCTCGCCACGCGCCTCGAAGCCTCGGGACAAAAGCAGGCCGCATGGCGCACCGATCCCAAACGCAGCGGCGCCGCCGGCTGCATCGGCGACATCGGCACGCACGCGGAGAACCTCGCGGAATACATCAGCGGCCTGCAAATCGAGGAACTCGCCGCCGACCTCACCGCATTCGTGAAAGGCCGCAAGCTCGATGACGACGGCAACGTGCTGCTCCGTTTCAAAGGCGGCGCGAAAGGCGTGTTGCACGCCTCGCAGATTTCCGTCGGCGAAGAGAACAACCTCAACATCCGCATCTACGGTGAAAAAGGCGGACTCGAATGGCACCAGAACGAGCCGAACACACTCCTCGTGAAATGGCTCGATCAGCCCATGCAAGTCTATCGCACCGCCAACGGCTACCTCGGCAAAGCCGCGCTCGCCGCCGGCCGCACCCCGCCGTCGCACCCCGAGGGCTATCTCGAAGCCTTCGCGAACATCTACAAAAACTTCGCCCACCACATCCGCGCCCGCATCGGGGGCCGCAAGCTCGCGAAGGATGACCTCTGCCTCGACTACCCGACGATCGAGGACGGTGTCCGCGGCATGGCCTTCATCGAAGCCGTCGTGAAATCCTCGAAAGCCAACGCCCGCTGGACAAAGCTCGCGGTCTGACCCGTAGCCGCCGTCGTGACACCTCGCCATCGGGCTTTTTACCGCCGAGGAAGTCACGCTCGGCCAGGCCGCAGAAGCCGCCGGCATGTCCCAACTCGACTTCATGCGCGAACTCGGGCGCCGCAAAATCCCCATGCATTACGGAGTCGAGGAACTTGCCGAAGACCTCGTCGCCATCCGCGAGCTTCGCGAACTCGACGCCCTTCGCGCCCGCTGATCCATGCTCGTCGTCAGCGACACCTCGCCGCTTCCGCGCTGCTGAAAATCGGGCGGGCCGGCCTGCTTCGGCAGCTTTTCTCAGAAGTCCTCATCCCTCCCTCCGTCGAGGCGAAACTCCTCCGCAACCACCCGCTCCTGCCCGCCTGGCTCGAAGTGCGCCAGCCCAAAAATATCCCCGCCCGCATCGCCGCACGATCCCGGCGAGATAGAAGCACTCGCCCTCGCCCGAGGCGACCGTCTTTCTCTTTCCGGTATCCGGTTACCGTGCTGCCCTCCTCCTCCCGTCGGCGGCTACGGAAGAATCGGCTTGCCTTTTGAGGCCAGTTTTTATTTCACTGGTCCGTAACTAAGCCTCCTAAATGACTTCCACGGCTCCACGGCTCTCAGGCGCATTCGGATGTAGCGTCGCCACATCGCGGGAGGAAAGGAGCATTCTCTGGAGTGGCTGCGCGGTGCGCTGCGGTCATCCAGCGATACGCTGGGATCACTGCCCGGCGCCGCAGAATGACTCCAGCGTGCCGCGCGACGCTTCCTTAGTGCGAAGGGATGCCGGTTTGCGCCCCGACGGGTGGCTCCAGCGCACCGCGCGACCGTCGCGCGATACCGCGCAGCCTTCCCACGGCACCGCGCAATCACTCAAGCGCACCGCGCAGCCATTCCAGCGTGCCGAGGAAGCGCTGAAATGTGCCCTTTT
>JANXZI010000058.1 GCA_025355595.1 Spartobacteria bacterium | reverse complement strand
GTTGTATTTGGATTTCGTGGCTTCCGTGCTCTGCACATTTGGAAATAGCAGCGACTGTGCCAGAGATGGGCGCGCGGAAGTTTTTCATGGCCGCGCATGATGGTTGAGTGCGGCGCGGTTCGCGTTTATGAAAGCGCGATGCGCCCGAACTGGATCAAGATTGCCGTGCTGCTTGCCCTCGTGTGGGGCGTGATCGGCGGCGCGATTTGGATGGTGCGCAAGAATCGCCCGACCCCCGAGCGCATCGCGGAATTCGTCGGTGCGCACCACCTTGAAGGAAAGGCACCCGCGGAGCGTGCCAAGGTGATCGAAGAGGTCGCCAAAAAAGTAAACGGGCTCGAATACGACCAGCGCCGTGAGATGGACAAGCAGCGGAGGCTTGAAGTCTTTTGGAAGGCGATGAATGGGGAGGAACGAAGCCGCTACCTCGATCTCGTGCTGCCGTCGGGGTTCAAGCAGATGATGGAAAACTTCAACAAGATGGAGCCGGGGAAACGGAAGCGGTTGGTGCAGAAAGCCGTGGACGATCTCCGCGAGCACGGCGGGGATCGCGAGAAGCGGGATGTGAATGATCCGCAATTTCGGAAGATCATCGATCAGGGGCTGAAGTCATTTTACAGCGACGCGACGATTGATGCGAAGATGGACGCGCTCCCATTTCTCGAGGCGCTGGAGCAGACGGTGAAATGGTCGCACTGACTTCCATGCGCGGGTGCGTCTCGCATCTAGGGCCAGAGGCCCGCCTCCATACTAGCCTGGGGCAACGCCCCAGATTTTCGGCATTGAAGAGTCAAAGGGCTGAAAGCCCGTGCCAGTGCCATACGGTTCGCACGGATGGATCGGACTTTCTGCCCTCGTCTGCAATGCATCGCGGGTCCTGGGGATTGACCCCAAGCGGGGATGGGGTGCGCCGTCGGCGCTATGGAGCGCGAAACCGGAGAGGCTGGAAGCATGTGCACCATCGCGCCTTCACGCTCATCGAGCTGCTCGTGGTCATCGCGATCATCGCGCTGCTTGCCACGCTCGGGAACGCGGGGTGGCAGAGGTCGCAGCGCAATGCGCGCTCGGCGGCCTGCACGCAGAATCTCCGCACACTCGGCGCAGCGATGGCGCGCTACGTCGGTGAGCACGAGGGCATTTATCCCGAGCTTGAAATGTCACGCGCGAAGCGGGGCGACGACATGGCGGTGATTGACACGGTGCTGGCTTCCTACGCTGGCGAGCCGCGCGTCTTTGCCTGCCCGGCGGATCGCAAGCACATCGCGGAGACGAGCGGCACGAGCTATCTCTGGAACAAGAAGCTGAACGGCCAGCGGCTCGCATCGCTGAGCATCAGCTTCGTCGCGATGAGCCCGATTGATGAGCCGGGCCGCACGATGATGATGGGCGACAAGGAGGGCTTCCATGAGCACCTCGAAAACAAACTGAACGTCCTCTACGCCGACGGCCATGTGTCGCAGGAGCTGACCTTCATGGCCGATCCGCCGCCGAAGAAATGATGAACCGCGAAAGTGGCAAAAAATGCGAAAGGGGATGCTGCCGGGCGGGCGGCCGTCAGCATGATTTCGAGCACTGGAGCGTCGGCCTGAGCGCTTTTTCTTTCGCGCACTTCCGCGTCTTTCGCGGTCTGAAAAGCATGTCTCCCCGGTGATGGAAGCGATCCGGCTCGCGGATTTGAAAAAGAGTTTCGCCGGCAAGCCCGCGCTGCACGGGTTGTCGTTTGCCGTCGAGCGCGGGGAAATTTTCGGCCTGCTCGGGCACAACGGCGCGGGAAAAAGCACGGCGCTCGGCATCTTGCTGGGCATGGTGTTTCCGGATGCTGGCGAGGCGTTCGTCGGCGGCATCAGCGTCCAGCGCGATCGCCCCCGTGCGCTCGCGAAGGTCGGCGCGATCTTCGAGGCACCGCGCTTTTACGAATACCTGAGCGGCTGGCGGAATCTGGAAATCTTCACGAGCTACAGCGCGCTCGTCCCGCGCAAGGAGATGCAGGACGCCGTGGAATTCGTCGGCCTCACCGCGCGCATCCACGACAAGGTCGGCACGTACAGCCAGGGCATGCGCCAGCGGCTCGGACTCGCGCAGGCGCTGTTGCCAGAGCCGGATGTCGTGCTGCTCGACGAGCCGACGAACGGCCTCGACCCCGAGGGCATCGCCGAGATGCGCGCGCTCATCCAGCGGCTGAACCGCGAGCGCGGCTTCACCGTGCTCTTCTGCTCGCACCTGCTCAGCGAGGTGGAGCAGCTCTGCGATCGTGTGGCAATTTTGAACAAGGGCCGCCTCATCTATTGCGGCCACTGGAAGGAACTCGCACCGAAAGGCGCGCGCTTCCGCATCGAGGCCGAGCCGTGGGAAAAGGTGGGCGCGCAGTTGCACGGCGCATCACTCGTCGCGCCGGGCGTGATCGAATTGCCCCCCGGCGCGGACATCGCCGACATCGTCGCGCTCCTCGTGCAGGCGGGTGTGAAAGTGCGCGCCGTCACGCCGGAGAAGCAGACGCTGGAGCAGCTCTACCTCAAGGAGGTCCACAGACCATGAGCGCCGAGAATTTAAGATTTATGATTTATGATTTAAGTTTTTTTGGGCAGTTCGCCGTCGGCATTCGGTCACCGCCAAATCCTAAATCCTAAATCCTAAATTCCGCCGTGCTTTTCCTCCGTCAATTTTCCGCCGAACTGGTGAAGCTGTTTGCGCGCAAGCGTACCTGGATCGGCTTCGGTGCGTTCCTCTCGATGGAGTTTCTCATCCTCATGTTTTCCCGGACGGAACGGGCGAAGCGCGCCGGTCACGCCTTCCTCGAGAGCCATGGGGCGATGTTCGACGAATATGCCCGCGGCCTCACCCTCGCGTTCAATATGATGGCGATCACCGTCGCCCTGCTCGGGGCGATTTTTGTCGCACTCGTGGCCGGCGACATCGTGAGCAAGGAAGTCGAGGATGGCACCATGCGGATGACGCTCTCCCGTCCCGTCAGCCGGCTGCGAGTGCTTGGCGTGAAGCTGATGGCGTCGCTCGTTTACTGTTTTGTGCTGATCATTTTCATCGGCCTCACCGCACTGCTTACCGGCATCGCGTGGCAGGGGCTCGGCAGTCTGTGCGCCGTCATTCCCGAGGAGAAGCTGCTCGCCTTTTATCCCCAGCGCGAAGGGCTCATCCGCTACTTCGCGGCGATGCCCTGCTTCGCCCTGAGCTTCAGCACCATCGTTTCCTTCGCCTTCATGTTCTCGTGCTGCAACATGAAGCCCGCCTCCGCAACCATCGTGAGTCTCGCGATTCTGTTCGTGGATCGCATCCTGGATTTCTGGCCGACGTTTGCCCCGTTCAAAGGCTGGTTCATGACGAGCCACATGGTGACCTGGCTGAACGTCTTTCGCAGCCCGGTGCCGTACGGAAAAATGGCGGAGGACTTCCTCTTTCTTTTCGGCCTGAACGCCACCTTCATCCTCGTCGGCTGCACCATTTTCCTGCGCCGCGATCTGAAATCGTAGCTTGGGTCGGAGGAAACCCCACTGAATGAGCGGCGTGTTCTCGGTAGCCGGGGCTTTAGCCCCGGCAATTTCTGTTGCAGGCCACTGCGGCCGGGACTGAAGTCCGGCGACAAACATCCTCCCGCCGCCGCTTCGCACGACTTGCAGGCCACCCTCCCAGCCAGCCTCGGGACCGCCGGGGCGCAGTGGCAGGTGGATGGCGGGCCACTCCAAATCAACGGGGCGACAGTGGCGAATCTCTCGGTGGGTAGCGACACGATAAGTTTCAACTCCGCAGGCAGCCTGACAAAGACTGCCGATCAAACAGTAATCATTAGCAAGGGTGGGACCGCGACAGCAGGGGGCTTATACAATGATTTCACCACTACCCGGACCCTGCCTTTGTCGCGACTTATACATCCGGGACTTTCACGGTGACGCCCGCAAACAAGCCCGATCACGGGCGGAGAGCTTCGGCGATATTTCGCCGGGGTTTGTTGCGAGGGCCGAACGCTGGGAACTCAATCGGAATCTGTTTTCGGCGATCTTGAGGCATGAGCGACCGCGTCGGACCGTCCGGCGTTGCTCATTTGCCTCCGTCCGATACTCGCGGCGGGCGGTGAATAAGTGAGCGTTCAATGCGGAGCGGCGGGAACGCCCCGGGCTT
>JANXZI010000790.1 GCA_025355595.1 Spartobacteria bacterium | reverse complement strand
TCAGCTCGCAGCTCGAGCCCGTGGGCACGACGCGCTCGCCCACGCTCACGGGCCGCGCCGCCGTGATCACGTCGAGCCTGCCGACCTTGTGGTCGAAGTCGCACTCGACCTTCAGCAGCACTTCGCCGGCCGCGCCGGGCGAGAGCAGGATGTCATCCACATCGAGCAGGCTCGGGTTGCTGGAGACGAGGTAGGTGTTCTTGTAGCTCTTGAGATGGAAGCGCACGCCGAGCGCGCGCGCCTTGCGCCGAAGTTCCGCGAGCGGCAGCTCGGCCTCCTTGCGGAAGATGATGCGATCCTCCGGCGTCGCATTTAGCATCGTGCCGGCGCGCAGCGTCACCCCGTTGAGCTGCGCGTTCACGCTGCGCAGCGCGCGCACCTGGACCTTCAGCCCGAAGCGCACCTCGAGCGCGCTGGCCCGCGTGCGGACGCGCGAGAGTTCGACTTCATCGTCGTCGTCAATCTCCACATAGACGTGCGTGATGAGCACGCCCTTCTTCGCATTGAAAAAGGAGACGATGTCCTCGTACGTCAGCACCTGTTCGTCGAGCAGCACGCGTTGCCCGGAAAAAATGCGCGAGAACGATCCCGGCGCGAGCGGACGCCCGCGGACATATACGGGGCGCTGGCTCGCATTTTTCAGGAGCAGCAGAGTCTGGTAGCGGAATGCGATGAGCAGTTCGCCAGGGCGAAGGCTCTTCAGCCACACGTCCGCCCGCGCATCGCGGCCGAAGGTGAGGACTTCGAGCGGCAGTTCGCCGCTCTGCGCGATTCCCTGATCCGCCTTCTCGCCGGCCTGCAACTGATAGACGATCTCGACGGCCTGCGCCGCCATGCCGAGGCGCTGCATGAAACCGTAGAAGCCGGGCATCTGGTGCTCGCTTTTGTCCGAGCGCGCGATGATGTCGTAGAGTTGGACGCCGAGGATGATTTTCTGCTCCGGCGAAAGGAGTTTCGCGAGCCGGTCGCCCATCGCAATCAGATCCTGCTGCTGGCCGAGCGCCTCGCGGAATTGCCGCCGCATGTCCTCGTAGATGCCGCCCGGAAATCCATGCCGCAGCAGTCCGAGCACCGTATCCACTTCCTCCTCGACGACCTCGCCCTCGTTTTTTGAGAAGCCCGCGAGCACCTGGATCACCAGCGGGAAGAGGCTCTGATCTTCCGCGGGTCGAGTGCGTCCCGCGAGCCGCCGCCATCCGCGGAAGAACAGCCGCCCCGTCGCGCGGAAAGGCGCGAGAAGGATCCTGCGGAATGATGTGGCGGTGCGTGCCCCGTCGGCGGTGCTGCTCATGTGGTGTGTGCCCGGTGCCAGCAGGCACCGCAGTGGGACGCGAATGTAGTATCACCCGCGACGGCGCGCTGTCCATCATGCCGCAACAAATTACCGCCGGAGTGTCCGCTTGGGCGCAGAACTTGAGACATTACGAGAACGCCGGACTGCTTCAGGCAGTCCGGCGTCGCGGGATCAGTCGTGCGAGGTGCCAGCGGTTATCCGTTGATCGGCGTGGGCGTCGGTGTGGGTTTTCCGCCTTTGGCCGGCGGGGCAGCAGGCGGCACGGGAGCGGGCTTCGGCGGGGTGAACACCGGCGGGGCGGGCCGCGGCGGAACGACGACCGGCGGTGCGGGCCGCGGCTGAACAACTACTGGCGGTGTGGGTCTCACGGGAGCCGGAGCAGGCCTGATCACCGGTGCAGGTGGTGGGGTGGGCCGGGCAACGGGAGCCGGCCGGACGACGGGGGCGGGAGGTGGTGTCGGAGCAGGGGCGGTGCGCTTCGGAATACGGACTGGCTCAGGCGCCGGGGCGGGCTTGACGACTGGAGCGGGGACCGGCGTCGCCGCAGGGGCGTTGCGTTTCGGAATGCGGACGGGCTCGGGTGTCGGGGCGGGCTTGATGACGGGGGCTGGGACCGGCGTTGCGTTCCGTTTCGGATTGCGGACGGGCTCGGGCGTGGGTGCAACAGGAACAGTGGGCTTGATCACTGGAGCAGTGCCGGGCGTCACCGGGGCGGGGATCACGGTCTGCGGTTTCCCTTTTTTCCCGCGCACAGGCTCGGGCGTGGGTGCCGCTGCGGGAGTCTTTGGTGTGCCCGGGATGGTCACTGGCGGAGCGACGGTCAAGGGAGTTCCCGGTTTTCCGGGTTTAACCGTCGGGGCTTTCCCGGTCGTCTTCGGCTGCTCGCCGGGAGCGGGGGTAGGCGTCGCCGAGACCACTGGCTGTCCTGGCTTTGGCAGGATGTTGACAGTAGGGCTGCCCGGCGTCCCAGGCACGGTCGGCACGGTCGGCTTTTCACCCTTCTTCCTCGTATTGCCAGCAATCGGTGTCGTTGGCTGAACCGGCTGACCGGGTTTGACAAACGCAGTGGTTCCCGGTGTCGCGGGCTGGCCAGGCTGACCGGGCTGAGTCGGGACGCCGACGGTCGGTTTCACCGGCTGACCGGGTTTCACGAACGCAGTGGTTCCCGGTGTCGCGGGCGTGCCGGGAATGACTGGCTGTCCGGGTTTGGTCACTGCGGTGTCGAACGCCTTTCCGGGGCGGAAGGGTTTCAGGACGCCGGTGCCCTTTGTGCCGGTTCCGGCAGTCGTTGAGGGAATCGTGCCCGGCATCGTGGCTGGGGCGAGCTTGGCAGCGGCTCCAGGTGTTTCGCCTGCGATTTTAGCCTGCAATGCGGCGGCTTTCGTTGGGTCTGGGATGCCCTTCCAGCCTTTGTCAATTTTCGGTGCCGCGATCGTTGCGGCCACGGGTGGCAGTGAGCCGCCCTTTTTACTGGGCAGCACGGCCGGTGCGCTCAGCGCCAGCACGCCCGCGGAAAGCTGGGAAAATTTTCCGCCCGGCGTGACCGGTTGCGTGTTCGCGTGACGGTTCACACGCACGTTTGGGATGGGCTCGGCACCGGCACTGACGAGTGCGTTGTTCATCGCCGGGAAACTCGGCCCGCCATTGTAGATGGTGTTGTTGTTGTTCACGATGTTCGTGACGTTGTTCGTATTCGAAATGATGTTCACGTTCTGCTGCCGCGAGATGATCACATTCGAGAGCGAAGGAGCGCCGAAATCACGGGCATTTACAAAACTGTAAGCCTGCGGCCCGATGTCCCAGCGACTGTCCGCCCATGAGCCGATGCCCACACCGGCGATGGCGAGTGCCACCGGAGGCAACGGTGCCCAACCGACATAAGAACTCCCATGGCGCCACGAAACCCCCGCCGGTGCCCAAGTCCTGCCGGGCACCCAATACCAGCCCGAGTCTTCCTCGCGGAACCAGCGTCCGTAGTGAAAGGTGGCCCACCCGAAATCGTCGTCTGAATCCCACACCCATCCATCGTCAACGGAATGCACCCAGCGTCCGCGAGTGTAGGGCTG
>JANXZI010000775.1 GCA_025355595.1 Spartobacteria bacterium | reverse complement strand
GACAAATATTTCATCAAGCGCTACGAGGACGAGACGAACCTGCGCGTGTACATCGCCCTCGATCGCAGCGCCTCGATGGCCTACTCGTCCGACGGCACAGTGACGAAGTTCCAGTTCGCCTGCCATCTCGCCGCGGCGCTCGGCTACGTCATCGTGAAGGCGCGCGATTCCGTCGGCCTCTTTCTCCACGCGGAAAAAGTGGACGTGCGGATGGACGCCGCAAACTCGTTCCAGCATCTCAACAACATGCTCAAGCACGTGCAGGCGCATCCGCCCGCTCCGAACGGCGGCACGGATATCGCGAAGACGCTGCACGAGATCGCCGGCACCATCCGGCGGCGCGCGCTCGTCGTGGTGATTTCCGATCTGCTCGGCGACGAGGCGGCGATCGTGAAGGCGCTCGCGCACCTGCGCAAACAGCGGCACGACGTGCTCGTTTTCCAGACGCTCGATCCCGCGGAGATCGATCTCACTTTCAAAAAACCATGCGAGCTGCACGACCTCGAAACCGGCGAACATCTGCCGGTAAATCCGCGCGGCCTCGCAGCCGAATACCGCAAGGTCTTCGGCGCATTTTTGGAGCAATACAAAAAGGCGTGCGCAGGCATGAACATTGACTACCGCCTCGTGCCCACGGACCAGCCGCTGGAGTCCTTCGTGCGCGCGTATCTCGAGGAGCGCCGCCGCCTTTCACGCTGAGGAAGCGCCATGTTCCTCTCCCCATTTTTCCTCATCGCCGCGGGCGTCGGCGCGAGCGTGCCGCTGTTGCTGCACCTCATGCAGAACCGGAAGAAGGTGCATCTTCCGTTTCCGACGCTGCGTTTTCTCAAGCTCGCGGAGAAGCATTCGTCGCGGAAAATCCGGCTGGAAAATTTCCTGCTGTGGCTGCTGCGCACGCTCATCATGGCGCTGCTCGGGATGGCGTTTGCGATGCCGATGATTCGCAAGAGCGGGCTCGGCTGGCTCGGCGATGCGCCGCGCGATGTGGCCATCGTGCTCGATGCCTCGTACAGCATGGGCTACCACACGGAGCGCGGGACGGTGTGGGACAAGGGCATCGAGTCGGCGGTCGCGATCATCGAGGGGCTGAGTGAGAAGGATCGCTTCTGCATTTTCCTCGCGCGCGAGCAGCCCGAGGCGCTCGTGGCGGAGCCGGTCGCGAACAAACAGGAGGGCATCGCGCGGCTGCGCGCATTGCAGCCGGGGCAGACGACTTCGCGGCTCGGGCCCGCGGTCACGGCGGCGATGCGCGCGCTGCTGAAGGCCGACGCGCGGCGCGAGCGCGAGCTGCACATCATCACGGACAACCAGGCGCTGCCGTGGCGCAGCATGGCGGCGGACAAGCCGGAGATCGAAGCGAAGACGGCGGTCTTCGTGTCGCTGCTCGGCGTGCCTGCGCCGGAAAATGCGGGCGTCGCTTCGGTGGAATTGCAGCCGCCGGTGGTGCGCAAGGGATCGGATGTGAAAGTGAGCGCGAAGCTGCTGCGCACCGGCACGGCCGCGGACACGACGCTGTCGCTTTTCATCAACGACAAGGAGGTCGGCCGCCGTCTCGTCGCGGCGAACGATGCGGACGCCGCCGCGCCGAGCTTCACGCTGCCGGCGCTCGAGGTTGGCGTCCACGCGGCGCGCATCCAGACGCCGGATGACAATCTGCCGCTCGACAACGCGTTCTATTTTCTCATCCGCGTGCAGGAGCAGATGCCGTCGCTCATCGTCGGGAGCGAAGGCGAGACGCTGTTCCTGCGCACGGCGCTGCGCACGGGATTCGGGCGCGCAAACGCGGTCGTGTCCATCACGCCCGAGCAGATCACCGACAAGCCGCTCTCGTCGTATGCGTGCGTGATTTTGTGCAATGCGCTGCCGCTCTCCGGCCAGGCGATCGCGGCGGTCGAGAGCTACGTGAAAAGCGGCGGCGTGCTCGTGCTTTTCCCCGGCATGGGTGCGAAGCCCGACGCGTACGCGGCGTGGAATTGTCTGCCCGGCTTGCCGTCCGCCATCGAGGATTTGCCGCTCGCGCAGCGCAACCGCACGCTCACGTGGGATCAGCCGCAGCACCTGCTCGTGCGCACGCTGCGCGAGGGAATCGGCATTCCCGCGCTCGCGATCCGGCGCAGGCTTGCGATTGAAAAATTGCACGAGACCGCGCA
>JANXZI010000755.1 GCA_025355595.1 Spartobacteria bacterium | reverse complement strand
CGAGCGTACACCACCGGATCGCTGCGCAGGGATGATGCACCCCGGAGGGGGTGCTGGAAACGACCGGAGGATCTCCGGCGCACCCTCCGGGGCGCATCTTCGTGGTGCCGGTGATCCGGTGGTGTTCGCTCGCCGAACTCGCTCGACCACCGGCTAATTTCCCTCAAGCCTCCGGCTTGCAGAACCGTCCGTTTTTCAACTCATTTTGGTATGAACGTTTCCTCCAAAAACAGAACGTCCTGTTTTCAACTTAGATTGGTATGAGGCAGCCGTGCGGGGGCGCTATTTCAGGATCTCCGCGAAGAACTTCTTCATCGCGGCCCACGATTCCTGGTCGGCCTTTTCCTGGTAGGCGGGGCCGGGCTTGGTGAAGCCGTGCGGCGCGCCTTCGTGGGTGATAAATTCCAGCTTTGCCTTCGCCTTTTCCATCTCGGCCTTCAATGCGATGACCTCGGCATTCACCCGCGAATCCGGGCCACTGCCGAATGCGAAGCTCAGTGTCTTCACCGAGATTTCATCATCGTTTCACGCGGGGCGCATCAGGGATTCACACGGCTGCGCGAGGATTTGCACGTATGAAACACGCCGCCTGTCTCCTCGCACTCCTCACCACTGCCGTCGCAGAGACGCTTCCCGAACCGCCATTGCCGCCCGATCTCGGGCGCGCGACCGTGACCATCCCGTATGCGGAACTGCGCGCGCTGTGGGAGGCCGGACACCGCAGGCCCGAACCGCCTCCGCCGCTGGACACCGCGCCGGTCCCATTCGTCGTGCATCGTGCGGATGTCCGGATCGCGCTCGGCGATGCGGCGAGCAAGGTTGACGCGGAATTTGAGGTCGAAGCACTCGACAAAAAGTGGCAGCGCATCCCGCTGCTCGGTGGTGATATCCGGCTCGAAAAGGCGGAAGCGGGCGAGCGTTCGATCGTCTGGAATGAAGGCTACGCATTGCTCACAAACGCGCCTGGCAAGACGCCCGTCTCGATGCAACTCGCGACGCGCGGGCTGCGGCAATTCACGCTGCCGCTGAAGCTCACGCTCGGCACCGCATCGGCGAAACGGCTGAGCGTTTCCGGCATTCCTGCCGGCATGGAGGCCCGTGTGAATGGACAAGCGGGGACGTTTGCCGGCGGCGCCGCAGTCTTCCTGCTGCCTGGCGATGCGGGCGAGATCAGCCTCGAAGTCGCCGCGCCAAAAATCGAGGAAGTGCCGAAGCCGCCTCCGCCGCTCACGCCGAGCCACTGGCTCACGCAATCGCAGGTGCTCGTGGTGTTCAAGGAAGGCCGGCTGCATTTCGGTGCGCACGTCTTTGCCCGCTCCGACGACGGCTCGGGTCTCGACCTCACGGTCGCGCTGCCGGCCAATGCGAGTGCGATCAAAGTGTCATCTGACGATCTCGCCGACTGGTCGCAGACGCGCGCCGATGACGGCCGCCGCGTGATCCACATCCGCTGGAAAACGCGCGACATTCTCGATCGCGAAATGACCATCGCGTACGCCGTGCCGCAGTCGCCGCTCGCGGAGCAATGGACGCTGACCGCGCCAGTCGGACCCGATGACAATGCGCCGCGCCAACTTTTCGCCCTCGTGACGAAGGACGGACTCGAACTGAAGGGCGACGGACTGCGCGCCGCCGTGGAGTCGCGCCGCCTGCCGGAGTGGATGCGCGTGGCGATCGACGACGCGACATTCGTGACCGCGGAGACCACCGCGCCGCTGGTGCTGCAGACGCACTGGCTCCCGACCATCGCGACCGCCGAGGCGATCGTGAGCGAGGCAAAGGCGACGCTGCGGCTCGTCGCGGACGGCGCGACGCAGACCGCGATCGCATACACCATCCGCCATCAGGCACCGCTCGCGTGGCGGCTGGAACTGCCGTCGGATGTGGAGTTGCTTTCCTGCACTGTGGCGGGCGCGGCGGCGCAGCCCATTCAGCGCGACAAGGGAGTCATCGAGCTTGCCATCCCCGCGCCGGAAAAAGGAGCGACGACCGTGTCGCTCGTCTATGCGGCGAAGCTGAAAGCACTCGATCCTGTCTCCGGCAACGCGGCGCTGGAACTGCCGCGCACGCCGCTTTTCATCGAGCATCTCGACTGGTCCATCGCCATTCCCGGCGCGTTCGAGATCACGGCGATTGACGGCAACGTCTCCGTCGCAGGCAACACCGCCGATCCGGGACGCGGCGATCAGGCCATCGCACTGCGCAAGGATTTCTGCCGCGCGGAACGCCCCGCCGTCTCGCTCTTCTACCAGCGCCGCAGCCTCGAAAAATAGCCGCCCAAATCCGCGACACGCCTCTCAACTCTCAACCCTCTCAACTCTACCCATGACCATCAAACGTCTCCTCGCCATCTGCTTCATCGTCGCCGGCACTTCCATCGCCTGGTTTCTCCTCGGAGGAACGCTGCAATTCCGCTCCGACGCGACCGACGGACGCCTCGGTTCCGATGTCGTGAAAAACTGGGGCCCCGTGCTCACGCAGGAACACCCGTCGCTGTTTTACGAAGCGCCGACGATCGCCAATGCGCGCCGCGAAATCCAACCCGAGACGAGCGACATCGCCGTCACGCTCTCCTACGATCCGAAGCAAAAGGGACTGCTCTGGTATCGCACGTACAAGGCCGAGTTCACCGGCAAGTATGTCGTGAAAAATCCGACGCCCATCGCGCAGACGATCTATGTGTCGTTCAAATTTCCCGCCGCCGACGCGCGTTACGATGCGTTCTCACTGCGCTTCGGCGACAAGCTCACGGAAAAGGCTCCGGTGAACGGCGAGATTCGCGAGTCGCTGCTCCTCGCGCCCGATGCGGAAGTGCCGCTCACCGTGACCTACCGCGCGACCGGGCTGAACCAGTGGGTCTATTCGCTCAAGAGCGCGAAGCGGCTGAAGGGCCTGCATCTCGCGATGAACACGAACTTTTCCGAGATCAACATCCCGCCCTTCGCCGAGTCGCCCACATCGCGCGCAGTCGCGGGCACAGGCATGAAGATGCAGTGGGACTACACCGACGTGATCGGCGCAAACGCGATCGCGATGGACATGCCCGCCGTCACGAACCCCGGCCATGTCGCGGGGCGCATGACATTTTTTGCGCCGGTGTCGCTGCTGTTTTTCTTCGCCGTGCTCGTCATCGTCGGCATCCGCGAAGGCACATTGCTGCACCCGATGAACTACTTCTTCCTCGCCGCCGGCTGCTTCGCATTCCAGCTCCTCTTCGCCTATCTCGTGGATCTCGTGCCGCTCACGCTCTCGTTCGGCATCGCCGCCGCCGTCTCGCTCGTACTCGTCACCGGCTACCTCTGGCGCGCGACGAATGCCAAATACGCGGCCATCTCGGGCCTCGCGCAATTCGCCTACATGGTACTCTTCAGCTACAGCTTTTTCTTCGACGGGCTCACGGGCATCACCATCACCGTCGGCGCGATCGTCACGCTCGCGCTGCTCATGGCCTTCACCGCGCGGGTGAAATGGGACACGACGCTCACTGCGCAACCGGTCAGGCCGCCGTTGCCCACCACCACGGCTTGAGCCTGTCATGCACTTTGGTGACTCGGACCGGCTGAGGGCTAAAGGCCCGCAAACATGCCAGCCCAGGGCAACGCCCTGGGTCATGGGAAATAGAATGATCAAAGCCCTGAAAGGGCGGCCCCATCTTGTCTCGCCCCTTCAGGGCTTTGTCCTTTTTGGGGACTCAAACCCAGGGCGTTGCCCCCGGCTGGCATGGTTCGCACCGTTGGTGCTGCAAAGGCTGCGCACACTCAAACGGCATGACACGTTCTTGATCACCGCCGCACGCTCGCCCACGGTCGCCCGATGAAACCGCGCATCCTCGTCGTCGAAGATGAGCCGACGATCCTCGACAACATCACCTACTCGCTCGGGACCGAAGGCTTCGAGCCGCACGGCTGCGCGACGGGCGGCGAGGCGCGCGCCGCCCTGTCGCGCGGCCCGTGGGCGCTCGTGGTTCTCGATGTCGGACTGCCGGATGTCGTCGGCTTCGACCTGTGCCGCGAGATCCGCCGCACCTCGAATCTGCCGATCATTTTCCTCACCGCGCGCGCGAGTGAAGTGGATCGCGTGGTCGGCCTCGAACTCGGCGGCGATGACTACATGGTGAAGCCGTTCAGCCCGCGCGAACTCTGCGCGCGGGTGAAGGCGGTGCTCCGGCGTTTCTCTCCCGCACCCGTGGAAAGTGCGCCGGCACCGCACGGTGCATTTCGGATCGATGAGGACCGCGCGCAGATCCACTTCTCCGGCGTGCGGCTGATTCTCTCCGGCACCGAGCACCGCCTGCTGCGCGCGCTGTGCGCGAAACCGGGCCGCGTCTTCTCCCGGGCACAGCTCATGGAGATCGCGTGGGACGATCCCGGCGCGGCGCTGGAGCGCACGGTGGATGCGCACATCAAGAGCATCCGCGCGAAGCTCAAGGAAGTGAGCCGCGACGCCGATCCGATCGAGACGCACCGCGGCTTCGGCTACTCGCTGCGCGAGAATTTGTGAGCACGACCTCGCGCATCCTCATCGGCTTCCTCGCCTTCCTGTTGCTGGGGCTCTTCGCGTTCGACCGCACGCTGACGAAGCGCGTCGAGCGGCAGTACCTCGAGGCCACCGAGGAATCCATGGTGGATGTCGCGCAGATCATCGCGGCGCGCCTGGAGACGAACGGTTTCGACATCGCGGAATTGCGCCGCGAGTGGGACGCCGCGCGCAGCCGGGAATTCTCCGCGAAAATCTACGACTTCACGAAGACGAAGCTGGCGATGGATGTGTACGTCACCGATGCAAAAGGGATCGTCCTCTTCGACTCGGACGGCGGACGCGCTGAGGGGCAGGACTTCCGCGGCAAGCGCGATGTCACCCTCACGCTCGCAGGCGCGTACGGAGCGCGGTCCACGCATCTCGATCCGAAGGACGACGATAGCTCCGTGATGTACGTCGGCGCACCGATTCACCGGGAAGGGCGCATCGTCGGCGCGGTCAGCATGGCCAAGGCTCAGCGCAGCATCTTCCCGTTCCGCAACGAAACGCAGTCATGGATTCGCACCATTGGTCTCATCCATTTCAGTGCGATCACCATCGGCGCGTATCTGGTGATCCGGCTGTTCTCGCGTCCCATCCGGCGGCTCACGGAGTACGCGCACGCCGTCGCGCGGGGCGAGCGGGCGGTGCCGCCGGAATTCGGCTCACCTGAGGCCGCGACACTCGGGCGCGCCTTCGAGGGGATGCGCGATGCGCTGGAAAATCGCGCCTACGTGGAGAACTACGTGCAGACGCTGACGCACGAGATGAAAAGCCCCGTCGCGGCGATCCGTGGCGCCGCCGAACTGCTGCACGAGGACATGCCGTCGGAGCGTCGCGAGAAATTCGTCTCCAACATCCAGGCCGAGGCGCGGCGGTTGCAGAACATCATAGACCGCCTCCTCGCGCTCTCCGCACTCGAGAGCCGGAAGAAACTCGATCACCCCGAGTCCATCCCGCTCGCTGATCTCGCCCAAGCAGTCTGCGCACAGCTCCAGCCTGCGGCGGAAGCGCACAACCTGCGCCTCGACCTCACCTGCGATGCGCGGCCCCAGGTGCTCGGTGAATCATTTCTCCTCGAAAGCGCGCTCCATAACCTGCTGCAAAACGCGATCGATTTTTCCCCGGACGGCGGCCTCATCCGCGTCCGCGTCTCGTCCGATGCAGCGG
Organism: Spartobacteria bacterium; assembly: GCA_025355595.1. Lineage (GTDB taxonomy): Bacteria > Verrucomicrobiota > Verrucomicrobiia > Chthoniobacterales > Chthoniobacteraceae > SXWH01. The sequence continues at coordinate 17,082 of JANXZI010000755.1, read as the reverse complement.
AACGAACTGCCGAAATTACCGTCGAGGATGAAGGCCACGGAATTCCCGACTACGCGCTGCCGCGACTCTTTGAGCGCTTCTATTCACTCCAGCGCCCTGCCAACGGCCGCAAGAGTTCCGGCCTCGGCCTCTGCTTCGTGCGCGAAGCCGCCGCGCTTCACGGCGGCAGCATCGCCGTCGAAAACCGCCCTGATGGCCGCGGTGCCCGCGCAACTCTGCGCCTGCGGCACGGAGGGTAGGCGTTGATGATTTGGGTGACGCGTCCAGTTCACGCGAACGCGCTGTCGGATGATCTCCGCGAAGAACTTCCTCCTCGTGGCTCACCTCTTCGCGCCGATGCAAAGTCCGCACGGCATCCATCCCATCGCAAGATCCGTCAGGCAAAAACCGGACGGCTTTCCTGTTCACCGGCGCGGGCGCTGGGCAGCGAGCCAGTTTGCGAGGAACTGCGTCGCGAAGATGCCGATGAAAAAGAAATTCAGCGCGCCGATGGCGGACGTGCCGAGCGCCGTACTCTGGGATGTATCCGCGAAGAGCATCACGAACGCCGGATAGAGCCCGGCGCCAGCGAGCACGACCGCGATGGCCGTCATCGTCATGCGGGGCCAGCCGCGGGCGCACACGAAGATCGCCATGACTGGGATTGCCAGCAGCCCGAGCACGAGCGCCGTGAGGATGAACTCGAATTTTTTCCCGCAGAAAAACCACGCGCCGACCGAGGCGAGCGCGAGGCCGAGGAGGAGGCCGACCCACGATGCCTGTCCTCGCTGGTCGCCGCTGAGCGCGTGACGGCCCTGCGGGTGCAGGAAGAGCATGAGATTGAACAGCGGCTGCGAGAGCCATGTGAGCAGCGCGAAGGCGACGTACGCGATGCGGATGGGATCGATCCACGGCGACCACTGGGGATTTTTCCGGGACAGGTCGCCGAGCATGCGGTTCCCGAAGTAGCCGCCGAGCAGGATGCCCCACTGCGCGCGGGCGGAGAGCTTCGCCATCCACAGGAAATATTTCAGGAGCAGCGCGTAGATCGGATTGCCCGCCTTGATCGCCTCGACGAGTCCGGCGCGCGCCCAGTCGCTCGTCGGATCGAGCCGCAGACTCTCGCGGAAGTGCGTCATCGCGTCCTTGCGCCGGCCTTGTTCGAGCAGCGTCCAGCCCTTGTTCGCGTGCGAGACCGCATTGTCGGGATCGCGGGAGAGTGTGGAATCAATCGTCGCCCCCGCCTCGGCCTTGCGTCCGAGTTTCACGAGCGCCATCGCGCGCAGGTTGTTGCAGTTCACATGCTCGGGATCGAAGCGTAGCCCGGTCTCCGCCGCATCGAGCGACGGCTGCCAGCGGCGGCGGTGGAATTCGATCACGGCAAGCATCCCGTGGTAGTCGGCGTCCGTGGGCTCCAGCCGGATCGCTTCCATGATCGCGAGCGCCGCGGCGTCCTCGCGGTTGCGTGCCGAGAGCACGCGTGCCATCGCATAGTGCGAAAAGGCGTGGTCCGGCGCGAGCCCGATCGCCTCGCGTGCGGATTCCTCCGCCTCGGCGAGCCGGTCCAATTCCGCCACATTCAGCGCGAGCAATGCGTGCGCAAAACCGTCCGTCGGAATTTCGGCGAGATGCTGCCGCAGCTCCTTTTCGGCAAGATCGTGCCGGCCCTGCGACTGGAGGACCAGCGCGCGCTGGAGATGGGGTGACTGGCTCACAATGAGTGACTCCGGGGGACGGAAAGGCGGCGGTGATTCCGAGTTCCGAGTTCCGAGTTCCAAGTTCCAAGTCCAGCCCCGCGCAGCGGCTTCGCCATGTCAGAGCACGCGTCCAAGTTCGCCACACGCCTGCGGCGGGCTGAACTTGGAACTTGGAACAACGGACACATCATCTTTTGAACGCTCTACAGCTTCAGATACTTCAGGATGTCGTCGTACGTCCCACCCTGGTTCGAGTAGAGCGCGTAATTTTTCGCCGTCGCGAACCACTCGCGCGTCGTCGCCTTTTGCGTCCCCGCGGCGGCCAGCAGATCCTTCGTGCGGATGGGCGTGGGTGTGCCGGTCTTCATCGCGTCGCGCAGTTTGTTCTCGATGGTGATGTCCACCACCGCCTTCAGATCCGCGCCGGAAAATCCGTCACACTTTTTCCCCACCGTGTCGAACTCCACCTCATCCTGCGGCTTGCCCTTGAGCTGCAGACGCAGCACGGCGGCGCGCGCGGGCGCATCGGGGGGCGGGACGAAGAGGATGCGATCGAAGCGCCCCGGCCTGCGGAAGGCGCTGTCGAGATGCCACGGAGCATTCGTCGCGCCGAGGATCAGCACGCCTTCGTTGCTCGCCTTCACGCCGTCGAGCTCGGAGAGGAACTGGTTGATGAGATGCCGCCCCGCGCTCGTCTTCATATCCGTACGGCTCGCGCCGAGCGCGTCCACTTCGTCGAAAAAAAGCACGCACGGCGCATTGCGTCGCGCCTGCTCGAAGAGCGAGTGCAGGTTCCGCTCGCTGTTCCCGATCCACATGTCGAGCACGTCGTGGATGCCCACGGAGATGAACCCCGCCTTCACCTCGCCCGCTGTCGCGCGTGCGAGGTGCGTCTTCCCGCAGCCCGGCGGGCCATACATGAGGATGCCGCCGCCGATGGCCTTGCCATACGCCTTGAACATCTCCGCGTGCGTGAGTGGGTAGATGATCTTCAGCCGGATTTCCTCCTTCAGCGCATCCATGCCGCCGACGTCGGCAAAGGTGATCGCCGGCTTTTCAATCTCCACCGCAGGCGAATCATCCGCACCCTCCCACGACTGCCGCACGCGCCCGTCCACGACCTCCTCCTCTCCGCGAAAAGCGGGAGCCTCCTCCGCTTCCGGCAGCGCGCGGATGCCGAGCCGCTGCGCAAAATCCATGTCCGCCGCCGTGCGATCTTTCTCCACGCCACGCTGGTACTGCCGCACGGCCTGCTCGACTTCACCGATGCCCGCGAGGATGCGCGCATGCAGCACAAATGCGCGCGCCGGCGCATCCGGCGACTTCACGAGATCCTCCAGCACCACGAGCGCGTGACTGCTTTTCCCGGCCGCGTGAAAAGCGCGTGCGAGGCCGAATTTCAGCGCCGGATTTTCCTTCGCCAGCGCGAGCGCGGACTTGAATTCCGCCTCCGCCTCCGCCGCGAGCCCGAGACCGAGCAGCGCATCACCGAGCGCCACGCGCAGCGGCACATTTTCCGGCGAAAGACGCACCGCGTCGCGCAGGGAACGAATCGAATCGGAATCTCCAGTCGAAGCCATCCGGCGAGCCTCGCGTGGAGCCCGCGCGATTCAAAGCGGAAAAGTCCGCGACGGCCGCGAGCTACTTCAGAATCTCGGCGAAGAACTTCCTCATCGCCGCCCATGATTCCTTGTCGGCTTTTTCCTGATACGCGGGGCCGGGCTTGGTGAAGCCGTGCTGCGCGCCTTCGTAGGTCACGAACTCCAGCTTCGCCTTCGCCTTTTCCATCTCGGCCTTGAAGTCGGGGACTTCCTTGCTCACGTGCGAGTCCGCGCCGCCGTGGCAGACGAGGATGCGCGCCTTGATGTCGCCGGGCTTCGCAGGCTGCGAAGTCGAGAGGCCACCGTGGAAGCTCACGACGCCGCGCACCTCCGCACCGCTGCGCGCGAGTTCGAGCACGCTCGTGCCGCCGAAGCAGTAGCCGATGGCGGCGAGCTTCGTCGCATTCACGCCGGGCTGCGACTTGAGTTGGTCGAGGCCGAGAAGGACGCGTCGGCGCAGGAGCGGGAGATCATTTTTGTAAGTGCCAGCCTGCACCGCACAGTCCTTCGGGTCGGTAGGGCGCACACCTTTGCCGTAGATGTCGGCGGCAAAGGCGACGTAGCCGAGTTCGGCGAGCTGCGTGGCGCGGGACTTGGCGTATTCCTGCAGGCCAGTCCAGTCGTGGATGACGAGCACGCCGGCGCGCGGGCCTTTCACCGCATCGTCGTAGGCGACGAAGCCCTCGAGTTCTGCCGCGCCATCTTTGTAGGCGACGGTGGCGGTGATGATTTTCGCGGATGCACTCGAAGTGACCGCGACGAGGGTGAGGAGCAGCAGGGAGAAGGTGAGGAGTCTCATGCGCAAACGCTGGCGCGGCGCGTGGACGATGCAAGCCGGAAGCGGCGCGCAACCTGCCCGCGCACTTGCACGAAGCCGTCTCGCCGAATTACAAAGTTCACCTCTCCAGTGCCCAGACACCTTCCGCGTTTCCGCTTTGCTCAGTGCGCCCTCATCGCGCTGCCCTTGCTGCTATCCGCGACGAACGCGCTCGCACGCGCGGGCGGCGGGCACAGTTCCGGCGGGTCGCACAGCTCGGGCGGCAGCCACAGCTCCAGCAGCAGCAGTTACAGCTCCGGCAGTTCATCGCATAGCGGCGGCGGCAGCGGTGGCGACGGCGGTATTTTCTGGGTGATTTTTTTGGGGATCATCATCTATGTCATCTACCGTGCAGTGCTCTCCGGGCAGACTTCCTCCCAGAACAAGGTCATCGCGCGTGGGGTGGTCGCGGCTTCGGGAAATCTCGTCACGGGTGGACTGCGACGACTTCGGAAAAATGACCACGCATTTGATCCGGAGGCATTCACCGCTCGTGTGCGTGACAGCTTCAAGAAGCTCCAGCACGCGTGGTGCGAGCAGTCGCTCACGACGGTGCGCCCATTCATCTCCGACGGAATCCACGAGCGGTTCAGCCTGCAATTCGAGGAGCAGCGCGCGCTCGGCTACCGGCCCGCGATGGAGAATCTCATCATCTTGGAGTCCTCGTTAGCGCAGGTGGAATGCGGGCCGGTGTTCGATGTGATCACGATGCGCATCGGCGCAAGGGCGAAGGACTATCGCGTGTCCGCCGTGACGGGCGACGTGATCGCCGGCTCGGAAGAGGAGCCGAACTTTGTGGAATATTGGTCCTTCATCCGCGCACGCGGCAGCCAGACGACCGGGCGCACCGGACTCCTCGAGGGCAACTGCCCGAACTGCGCCGCGCCCATCGCGATGAACCAGGGCGCGAAGTGCGAGTATTGCCAGGCCGTCCTGCGCAGCGGGCAATACGACTGGGTGCTCGCCGAGATCACGCAGCAGGAGGAATGGCGCCCCTGCACCACGCCGCCGCCGGGCACGCTGCGGATTCGCGAAAGTGATCCCGGCTTCAGCATCCAGGATCTCGAGGACATGGCGTCCGTCATTTTCTGGCGCAAGGCCGCGGCGGATCGCCGTGGCGGAATCGATCCGATGCGGAAAGTCGCATCGCCCGAGTGGTGCAAGGCGTATGCGGTGGCGCTCGCGCAAATTCCGCCGGGCTCGAAGCGCAAGGCCGTCTGCGACTGTGCGGTGAGCTCTGTGGATACGATCGGCGTGATCCTCGGCGAGGCCGGGCACCGCGCCCTCGTGGAAGTGTGCTGGATGGGACGCCCGTTCGAGATCACGCCCGCGGACGAACTGCGCGACCTGCACGGGGAAATGACGGTGCGGCGCTCGCTGTTTGTGCTCGGGCGGAATGTGGGCGTCCGCAGCGAGCCGGGCGACTCCATTTCCTCCGCGCACTGCCCAAACTGCGGCGGCGCGGTGATGGCCGACACGTCGAACGCGTGCGAATTCTGCCACACCGTGCTGAACGACGGCGCGCGGCGCTGGGTGCTGCGCGACATTTTTCCGAGCGGAACCAAGGAGGACCGCGCGCTGCGTGCTGAGGCCGTCGTGGACTCGCAGCGCGAGATGGCGGAGTTCCGCACCGTCGGATCGCCCGCGGCCTCTGGCGGCACCGGCGCGCTCATGTGGATGATCAGCACGGTCGTCTCCGACGGCGCGCTTTCGGACGATTCGATCCGCAAAATGCTCCACGTCGCGGGCGGAAAATGCGGCCTCACCAAAGAGCGCGTGAACGAGCTGATCCGTTCCGCCTCCGCGGGGCAGATGGAAACGCCGCACCCGGCGAACGCCACGCAGGCGCGTGCATGGCTGCTCGAAATCGCCGTCGCCGCGCACCTCAGCGGCGGCCTCTCGAAGCAGGAGGCGAAGCTCATTGAGACGGTCGGCAAGCGGCAGCAGCTCAGTAATGCGGATGTGAGCTATGTGCTGAAGTGCGCGAGGCGCGAGGCCTTCAAGCAGGCGACGGGGCACCTGCGCACCGCGAACGAGGAAGCCGCGGACGGCACGGCGTAGCGCCGTCAACGCTCGATATTCGTCGGTGCTGCGCCCGAGAGCTTTTCCCTCCAGTGCGCGAGGAAGAATTTTTTCTCCTTCGGCAGCCAATGCTCGGCAGTGCCGATGATCGGCGGCAGCGCCGTGGTCATCTGGAGACAGACGAACCCGAAGATCGCCATCCACACGCGCGGATGCGCGCGCTCGGGGACACGCATCGCATTCCCCATGTGGCTGAAAGGGCGCAGGCCAAACTAGGCGGCGATCGTCCAGAAGAGCAGGTGCAGCCTCGGCAAAGCGTGACGAGGCGGCGCAGCGGTTTCATCGTGCGATGGCGGTGGAAAGTGAGTCCGCGATTAACAGCAGCCGCCCATGCACTGCCGCGACCGTCTCCCGCAGCGTCGAAGTGCCCGCGGTGAGGCCGACGCTCTCCGCATCGCGGAACCACGCGGGGTCGAGTTCCTCCGCGCGCTCGACGTGGAAGACCGTGCGTCCGGCGGCACGTGCGGTGGCGACGAGCTGGGCGGTGTTGTTGCTGTTGCGTCCGCCGACCACCACCATCGTGTCGCACTCCGCGATCAGCTTTCGCAGCGCGTTCTGCCGGTTTTTCGTCGGGTGGCAGACGGTGTCGGTGAAGCGCACCTCACTCGCAGGCCGCGCCCGGCGGATCGCCCCGACCATGGCGTGAACTTTTTCCACCGGCTGCGTCGTCTGCGAGATCACGCCGTAGCGCGCGTGCTGCGGAAGCAGGGGAATGTCGCCCTCATTTTCCACCACGCAGGCCTCGGGGAAATCGCCGGTCAATCCCTCGACCTCGACATGCCCGCGCTTCCCGATGACGACGGGAAAGCAGCCAAGCTCCACGAGCGCGCGGAGCTGCGTGTGCGCGTGCCGCACGAGCGGGCACGTCCCGTCCGACACACCGTAGCCGGCCTCGCGCCACTCTGCGCGTTTTCGATCCGATGCGCCGTGCGCGGTGATCATCACCTGCGCCGTCGAGGACGAAGCGCCGTCGAGCGTGCCCTCCTGCACGCCGCGTTGCGCGAGGCGTTCGCGGACGACGGGATTGTGCACCAGTTCGCCGAGGATGGTGAGCGGGCTCTGCTCGGCGAGGCGTTCCGCCTGCGCGATGGCGTCGCGGACGCCAAAGCAGAGGCCGTAGTGTTCTGCGAGTTGGATTTTCATAAATTCGGCAATAACTTTGTGCGGCAAAGCTATAAGGCAAAAGGAAGGGCGTTCATTTGCGTGCGGACTTGTCTCCGGCGGGGCGTCCGACTTTCAGGATCTGCTCGAGGATCGTGAGGTAGTCCTCGAACTGCTTCCGCCCCTTCGTCGTGAGCGCGTAGCTCGTCTGCGGGCGTTCGAGCATTTCCTTCGTCACCGCGACATAGCCGCTGTCGTGCAGCGTCCGCAGGTGCGAGACGAGGTTGCCGTCGCTGAGCGCCAGCTCCACCTTCAGGTCCTGGAAGGTCCAGCTTGGCCGTGCGGCGAGGAGCGTCATGATGCCGAGGCGTCCCTTTTCATGGATGAGCTTGTCGAGTTTGTCGAAGTCGAACATCGGTTCATGGCCTGCCGGCAGTGTCGCTTTGCGCCGCATTGCGGGGCCAGGTGCAGGCGGCGTAGATGAGGTGGAAGCTGCCGAAGACGGCGCTCATCAGGAGGTTTGCGTTCGTTGGCCGGTGCGTTCCGCCCTTCCCAAAAAATTCGACGGCTTGCATCCAATAATCCAACCCGAAGCTGACCAGCCCGGCGAGCAGGAAGCACCAGCCGAGGATGGGAATGGAGCGTGGCGAAAACTGCGCGGTGGCGAGCAGCGCGAGGCCGTAGAAAATCATCCAAAGCTGTGGGAGAAACCACCGCGCGGTGTCAGAACCGACCACGGTGAACGCGAGTGTGAAGAAGGCCCCGCAAAGCATCGCCGGCAGCAGCGCCCAGAGTGCCTTGCGCATCGAGGGCGAGACGAAGGGCTCATTGCGGCGATGGGCTGCGCTGCGGATGAAAAACGCATTGGCGAACGCCGTCACCACGAAGACTCCGATCCAGCCGGCGATGAAAAGCCTCGCGAATTCCGCCTGCTCCCGGCCCGCGGGCAGGGGACGCCAGTGGAAATGCAGCCACGCGCCGAACGCCAGTGAAGACAGCCCGCCCACGAGCGCGGTCGGGGCCGAGATGGCCCGGTAGATCGTCGCCCTTTCCATGAGCGTGCGGATGACGCGCAGATGTTCCTCGGCTTCGGAGCGGGTTGGCATGGGAAAGACCTTTGTCACGCAAAGTGAAGGCTGCAAGCAAAAAGTTTTCCGGAGGAGGCTCCCGCCGATCCGGCCAGTGCATGCAGCCGGGCACCGGCTTCCGCGGTGCACCGTAAAAACGCGCTTTGCGAAAAGGGCGTGCGCGGACATTCTCGTGGGGAACGAATCACGCGCATGAATCTCCCTGCGACAGAAAATGAATGACGAGAATGTGGCCGGCGATTTGCCGGTGAAGGGCCGCCTGCGGTCCGTCCTGCTGCTCGTCTTCTGCTGCTGGCACGCGGTGTTCCTGGTCATTTCCGTCGTCCCGCAGCGCACGGGGCAGGAGGATCGCATCAGTGCGCCGATGAATCTCTACGGGATGCTGGCTGCCGGAAGCCAGTGGTGGAAAATGTTCGAGACCATCCCGCTGCTGCATTCGCTCGGTGCGCGGATCGAGATCGAGGACGGAGCGGGCGGGAGGACATCGGTGGGCAGCGTGCTGCCGGGATTCGTGCCGTATCCAAAGCCCGAGATCTCGCGTCAGTACATCCTCCTCCATCGCCTGCTGCTGAGTTCCTCCAGCCCGTCGCACCTCGAGGCGTACCTGCGGCGGGTGGACGATCAGTTGGCCGCCCTTCGCGGCCCCGCAGCCAGCGGGCACTGGTCGCTGGTGATTGATGCGGAATACTCGCGGACCTTGATCTACAGTCGGCGCGACGGGGAGCTGTACGTCTTCGCCACGCGATCCTTCACGCCTGCCAATCCCGGCGGAGCAGCCCCGTAGCCGCCTGATGCCGCGCATGCCGCCGATTTCACAATGGCTCCGCGGGCCGGCGCACCTCTTCCTCAGGCGTGATGACGAGCGCATCTACGCAGCCGTGCGGATCGCGTTCGCAGCGGTCGCGCTCCTGAACCTGATTTTCCTGTGGCCGGACCGGCACGTCTTTTTCTCCGACTCCGGCATGATGGATCCCGACGTGGTGGCCGCCAGGGCAGACCCCGTGTATCTCTCCATCTTCGCATTCGCCCGGAGCGACGCGGCGGTGACGTGCTGCCTGCTGGTCACGGCGCTCGCGCTCGTGATGCTCATCGCGGGCATCGGCGCGAGGCTCGCGGCGTTCTGGGTGCTCGTGTGGCACATCTCCTACCACGCGCGGGCGCCGCTCGCCATGACCGGCTGGGACATGGTGCTGCGGAGCTTTTCCTTCCTCGTCCTCGTGAGCCCGGTGGGGAAATGCTGGACGCTTCCGGCGCTGCTGCGCGCAGGAGGAAAAATGATCCCGGCCCTCGTCCCGCGGTACGGGCTGATCCTCATGCGCCTCCAAGTCGTCGTGATCTATTGGCAGTCCGTGCTCGCGCGCTTTGCGAATCCCGATCCGTACTGGGGCAACGGCGAATTCATGAGCTACTTCATGCTCTCGCATCACGCGCGCTGGCCCGGCCGCTGGGTGCTGGAATACGGGGGCATCCTCACATTCACCACCTATGCGGTGCAGATCGCGGAGGTGGCGATCCCCGTGCTGCTATGGGTGAAAAGGACACGCCGGTGGGGGATGCTGCTCGGCCTCGCGCTGCACGCAGGCATTTCGGTCTTCGCGCGCGATCTCTGGCTGTTCTTCCTCGCGATGATGATGACGTATCCCGCATTCCTGCGCGCGGAGGATGTCGAGGGCATCGCACGCGGAATGCGACGATTCGTCACGCGTGGCCCAGCCGGTGGAAGCGAACCAGAGTGACGCCGGAAGGCCGCGCTGCCGAAAAGAAAGCTCCAAACCTGCTTCCCAGAAAGTTCCGATTCACCCTGCAATGAGCAGCGGACAATTCACTGGCAAACAATACGAGAGTTCCCAACAGTGGAAACATGAGAGCGTTCGTTTTTCTTTTGCTAATGGTCGCAGCGGTGGCAGGCGGGTTCCATTTGAATGCCAGCCACAAGAAAAGTCTGCGCGATTGGGATACGGAAATGGCGAAGTGCAAAGCGGAAGTGATGGTTCCGCTCGCAGAAATGCTGAGGACAGCGCAGGCACTCGGTGGGAGAGGGACAGCGGCAACAATGGCACCGGCTGACCGAATTGCATTGTTGGGGAGGATGGGTCGTCCCATAGAGCGCTTAATCGAGGTCGGAACCAAGGGTATCGGACTCTATGAACACAAGCCGGGATGGTTCGGAACTGAGGGAGGCAGTCTGACCGATGAGGAAGAGAAAGATCTCAAGAAACTCAAAGACGGTGTGGCCATGCTTTCCGAATTCAAAGCGAGCGCCCCAAAGTCCAAGAGTGTCCAGCCGATGCCGTCCGAGGTGACAGTTATCGAGCCTGTGCAAATTCATGTTGGTTTAGGGGCAGTGGCGCTGCCAGTGGGAACCAAAGTTCGCGTGGTCGCTCGTGAGGGCACGAACCTTCGCATCCAATATCTCGGCAACTCCACGACCGTTCCCGAAAAATCAACCAACTTCGTACGCTAGGAGTCCGCTACTTCCCGAGCCCGAACGCCTCGTGTACCACGTTCGCGCCTTCAGTGAGTTTGCTTTCGTCAATGATGACCGCCGTTTTGATCTCCGAGGTGCTGATCATCACGATGTTAATACCGCCCTTGCTCAGCGCCTCGAACATCTTCGCCGCCACGCCGCTATGGCTGCGCATGCCGACTCCGATGATGCTGAGCTTGCCGTAGCCGCTCTCGATTTCGAGGCCGCGCGCGCCGATTTCCTTCACGACTGCGCCGAGGCCGGACTCAACTTTCGGCAGCTCGTCCGCGTTCAGCGTGAAGCTGATGTCCGTGGTGCCGTCGTGCGAGACGTTCTGCACGATCATGTCGATCACGATCTGCGCGGCGGCGACAGCGTTGAATACTTTGGCCGCGACGCCGGGGCGGTCGGGCACCGCGCGGACGGTGACTTTGGCCTGGTTTTTTTCGATGCTGACGCCGCGGACGACCACGGCCTCCATGCTCTTGGTTTCTTCTTTCACGATGGTGCCTGGGTTGTCGTTGAATGAACTGCGGACCTCGAAGACGACGCCGAATTTTTTGGCGAACTCGACGCTGCGCGACTGCATCACCTTGCTGCCGCTTGAAGCCATTTCGAGCATCTCGTCGAAGCTGATCTCGTCGAGCTTCTTCGCCGTGGGGACGACGCGCGGGTCGCACGTATAGACGCCGTCCACGTCGGTGTAGATCTGGCAAAGGTCGGCCTTCACCGCGGCGGCGAGCGCGATGGCCGTGAGGTCGCTGCCGCCGCGCCCGAGTGTGGTGATGCGCTTGTCCTTCGTCTCGCCCTGGAAGCCGGCGACGATGCAGATGAAGCCGTCGTCGAGGTGCTGCTTAAGCTGCTTCGGCGTGAGGTCGGAAATTTTCGCCTTCGTGTGGACGCCATCCGTGACGATGCCCGCCTGCGCGCCGGTGAGGGAGATCGCCTTTTTGCCGAGCGCATTGATCGCCATCGCGGTGAGTGCGATCGTGGTCTGCTCGCCGGTCGCCAGCAGCACATCCATCTCGCGCTCCTCGGGATTCGGCGAACATTCGCGCGCGAGCTTGATGAGATTATCCGTCACGCCGCTCATCGCGGAAACGACGACCACCACGCCATGCCCCTGCTCCTGCGTGGCGACCACGCGGCGCGCGACATTGCGGATGCGCTCTGGGTTGCCGACGCTGGTGCCGCCGTATTTCTGGACGATGAGGCTCATGGAAAAAGGGCGCGGAGATTTGCGCGGGACGCCGGTGGTGTCAATGGTGCGACATTCCGTAGCCGCCGGGAGGGAACGAGGTGCGCTCTTGCAGGGCTAAACTATGGGGGGCACGCCTTGCCTACTTCACGAGCTTGAGCAGGATCAAGCGCACGTCCATCACCTGCTTTCCGGGGACGGTGAGGGCCTTGAGCGTGAGCAGGCCGCGTCCCGGCTTGAGGTCGAGCGTGCCGAACGGGAGTGGCTTGAAGTCCTTCACGTAGGATTCGCCTCCACGCGGTGCGCGGTCATGCTCCGCGCCGTGCAGCGGCGGATCGTGCGGCTCGCTCACGGTCTTTTCCACGCGGCTGCCGTCGAAGCTCAGCGCCACCTTCGATCCCACGTCCGCGGCGGGGCAGGTGTAATAGACGGTGGCCTCGTATTTCCCCGCGGTTGCGACCTCAATGTCCCAGGTGATGCTGTCGTCCGCGCTTTTCCAGTTCGTGAAAAACGAGCAGTTCGGCGCGCCCGCGCTACGCTTCACGCCGCCGTGCGGGATGCCGTCGCGCGCGGGGAGCTGGGTGAGGGGAAACTCGGGATAGCCGACGGTGAACGGCGCGAGTTCCTTGTTCGCGATGCCGGGCATCACGTCGGCCTTCCAGTCGGCGACGGCTTTCGCGAGGCGTGCGGTGACCTCCGGTAAGTCCTTCGCGATGTCGTGCGACTGGCCAGGGTCTGCGACCATGTCGAAAAGCTGGCCCGTGCTGTCGAGACGATGCGTCTGTGTGCGCACGCTCACGCGCCCGGCCCAGTGGGAGAAAATCATGCGGTCATTCCATTTCGCCTGGGCTTCCGCGAGCAGGAGCGGCTGGAGCGACACGCCATCGAGCGGCTTCGTCGAAATGATCGGCACGCCGCAAAGCTCCGCGAGCGTCGGCAGCAGATCGATTGCGCCGGCGATTTGCGTGACCCGTTTGCCTTCGCTGATGTGGCCGGGCCAGCGGATGAGGAATGGCGCGCGCACGCCGCCCTCGTCGGTCGAGGCCTTCTTGCCCTTCATGCCGCCGTTCCAGCGGAAGGTGTTCGGGCCGTTGTCGCTGAAATAAATCACGATCGTGCTGTCCGCGAGCTTCAACTCGTCGAGGCGCTTCAGCACGCGGCCCACGTTCCAGTCGAGGTTTGCCGTCATCGCGAGCGACGCGCGCGTGTCGGCGATTTCCTCCTGCTTGGGATTCGTCGCGCGCATTTTCAAATCGGCATTTGCAAACGGCGCGAAAAATTCATCCGGCACCTGCGCGGGCCAGTGCGGCGTGTTGAACGGCACGTAACAAAAAAACGGACGCGCCTTGTTTTCCTCGATGAACTTCAGCGCGTGGTTCGTGAAGTCGTCCGCGATGTAGCCCTCGCCCTTCACAAGTTCGCCGTTGTGCTCGAGCGGCGCGTCAAAGTAGTCGCCCCAGTGCCCCGAGCAGAAGCCGTAGTATTCCCCGAAGCCGCGCCCGCACGGGTGATACGGATACTGCATCCCGTTGTGCCATTTTCCAAACGCCGCCGTCGCGTAGCCCGCCGCGCTGAACGTGTCCGCGATGGTCTTCTCGTCGAGATTCAGCCGCTCGCCGCCGGTCGAGACATTCCACACGCCGCCGCGCGGATGCCAGCGGCCGGTGAGAAATTCCGCGCGCGTCGGCGAGCACACCGGGCACACGAAAAAGCGATCCAGCACCGCGCCCTTTTTGCCGAGCGAATCAATGTTCGGCGTCGAGATGTTCGTGTTGCCGTTGAAACTGAGATCGCCCCAGCCCTGATCGTCCGCGAGGAGCACGACGACGTTCGGCTTTTTCTCATCGGCGGCGGTGGCAAAAAATGGGATCAGCGCGAGGAGCAGGATGAATCGTTTCATACGTCGGATGCTTGCGATAAATTGTGTTGCTCAATCATTTCTCGGCAGAGGTAGCTATCCGCGGAGCGAGCGCCGATGGAGCAGTCGTCCGCTACTCCCGCACAAATGGACGATAGCGGAAATCACCTTCGAGCATCAGCATGCAGAGCGCAGTGCGATAAACCTGACCGGTCTTGCCGGGATCGCTTTGCGGGCCGATGCCCTTGCTGACGGGAACCGGCCAGCTTCCATCGGGGCTTTGCGCGCTAACGATTTCATCTTGAAACCAGAGGTTCCATTTTTTCCACGCGCTCCCGCCGAAGCGCAAGCATGCCTGTGTGTGATAATACCACACGTAAAGATTCGCGTTTTCGCCGTTGTACTTCACCGGTTTGTTCTTTTCTGTTTCTTCGACCAGCCACGCCATGCCTTTGCGCAATTCGTCACGCTCACCTCTCCACAGCAGCCTGCAGTAAATCCCGGCGCCTGTGACGTCGTAGCTGTCTCCCGACGTGGTGTAGCCATAGCCGCCGTGCTCGCCTCTCAGCGACGCGACAAACTTCACCGCTTTGTCTAGCGCGGGCTGCAAGCCCGGGATATCGAGCTTGGTAAGAAATGCGGACTGGAGCGCCTGAATCTGCCAGCTACTGACACTGAGATCGCCTGCCGATTTATCGTAAGTGTAGCGCCATCCGCCGGCTTCATGTTGTCCAGCGACGATGTGGGCGACTGCCTGTCGGAGGACGGGCAGAACATCCTCGTCCTTGGTTATGTTGTAGTACTCGCTGAGCGCATATGTGGCGATGCCATGCTCATACGCGGCGGCTCCGGAGAACTGCTTTGCCATGTTCAGCCGACCCTCGAATTTCGCTCCATTCTCGGTGAGCCACTCCACCGATTTCGCAATGGCGTAACCGTAGGCTTTGGACTCCGGCGTCTCACCACATGCGAGAAAGGTGAGAAGCGCGAGGCCGGTCATCGCTCCCTGATGTGTGGCACCCCAGGAGCCGTCAGTGTTCTGATTTTGCCGGAGCCATACCAATGCGGCGGTAACGTACGCTTGCCGTTTTGCCTTTAGCCGGTCCGGAAGAACGGTCGTGCAAACGATACGCCGTCTTTCCGGTGCAGTGCGATGGGCGGCGGGGTTTTTTCCGACCACGGCACTCGCCACGAAAAGCAGCGACACCAAGGCGATGGCGACTGGTTTCATGAGGGGAGATTGTTTCAATGTTGTGTCGGCGGAAACTGTTTTTTTAAGAGCGCCGCTGCTTCTGATTGCGCCTTGGCGAGCGCGGGCGTGTCCACGGCGTTCTTCATTTCGTGCGGGTCGCTGGCGGCGTCGTAGAGTTCGCGCGCGACGGGCTCGCCGGTTTTCCAGTCGCGCCACTCGGTGTAGCGCACGCGCGCGGTGCGGATGCTGACGCCCATCACGGCGGGCTGGCTGCTCGGCTCGCGGTCGTAGTACGCGGGGCGCGGGTGCTGGGTGAAGGCGGCGGGCTTCAGCGTGAGCGTGGGGTCGGTGAGGAGCGGTGTGAGGTTCGTGCCTTCGAGTGCGTCGGGCTTTGGCAATCCGCAGAGCGCGACGAGCGTGGGAAAAAGATCGAGCAGCTCGGTGGGCGAGGCGGTGCGTTTGCCGGCGGATTTCATCGCGGGTGTGCCGATGAAGAACGGCACGCGCGCATCCAGCTCGAAGTTCGAGGTCTTTCCCCACAGCGTGTGTTCGCCGATGTGGTAGCCGTGGTCGGCGACGAAGGTGATGACGGTGCGATCCGCGACGCCGCTCGCATCGAGCGCGTCGAGCACCTTGCCGAGCTGCGCGTCCATGTAGCTGATGTTGGCAAAGTAGCCGTGGCGCATTTCCGCCGCCTGCTCAGGTGTCGGGCGCGGCTGGTTTTTCGCCGGGCCGAGGACTTCGCTGCTGTTGTGAAAGGCGATGTCCGGCGCGCCCTCGGGACGGCGTGGGTCGAGGGGCGGGAGCTTCGCGCGGTCGTAGAGATCCCAGTATTTTTTCGGCGCGTTGAAGGGCGCGTGCGGCTTCCAGAATCCGACGGCGAGGAAGAATGGTTTTGCTTTCACCTCGCCGAGCACGCGCACGGCTTCGGCGGCGACACGGCCATCGTAGTAGGCTTCGTCGGGCACGTCGCGGCACTCGCAGATTCCGTTTTTCGCGTAACCGAATCCGGTCACGGTCTTCGCGAGATTCGGCGGGAGTGCGCCTTTCACCTGCGCGCTGTCGTCTCCGTGGTTTGCGTAGTGGAGAAATTCCGGCGCACTCCACGAGCGCGGATCGCCATGCACGGCGGTATGCCAGTTGTGGAAGATTTTCCCGACGCAGCGCGTGTCGTAGCCGTGCTGCTTGAACCACAGCGGAAGCGTCATTACGTCCGGGTTCGGCTCGCGAAAGTGAACGCTGTTGTTCCAAATCTTCAGCGTGTCGGGACGCCGTCCGGTGAGGAAGGACGAGCGCGACGGATTGCAGACGGCCTGCTGCGCGTAGGCGCGATCGAATTGCAGCGTGCGCTTTGCGACCCGATCCAGATTCGGCGTGATCGCGGGTGATCCGTAACTGGCGAGTTCGGCGCGGAAGTCGTCGGCGACGAGGAAGAGGACATTTGGCTGCGGCGGCGGGGTGGCGGAGGTTTCGCAGACGGCGAATGAGAGGAGGAACGCGGCGACAGCGGATGCGAGGAAGCGGGAATTCATGGGAGGACGAAATAGTCCGCGAAGTCCGCCCCGGTTGGAAGCCCCGAAGCGGAGCGCCGCGGCTCGCCTACTCGCTGAAGTCCGTGTCCGGCTTCACCAGATCGAGTTCCTTGATCCACGCATTGCGGTAACGCACATCGTGTCCCTCGCACTGGAGCTTGAGTCCGCCGGGCGTGTCGGTGATTCCCTTGCCGCCGTCGTTGCCGCCATCGAGGCCGGACTTCGGCCCACCGTGGACCTGGTTGATCTGCACATTCGTGTGGACTTTGATGCCGTTGAAAAACATCGAGACCAGCGGCTTCTCGAACATCTTCCCGTCCTTGAAGCGCGCCGCGCGGAAAGTGATGTCGTAGGCGTTCCATTTCCCGGTGCCATTGTAAGCGTGGTAAGGCGACTCCGTTTCATTGATCACCGCGCCCATGCCGTGCTTCGTCTTGTCCCCGTCGAGCACTTGGATCTCGTAGCGGTTC
>JANXZI010000187.1 GCA_025355595.1 Spartobacteria bacterium | reverse complement strand
CACTTTGCCATCGTGCCGACGGGCACGGTGCCGAGCGGGCTCGATGACAAGGAGCAGCGCATCTTCGATCTCGTGTCGAAGCGGTTCGTCGCGGTGTTCTATCCGGCGGCGCAATTTGAGGACACGACGCGCATCACGCGAGTCGAGGGCGAGGCATTCAAGACGACCGGGCGCATCATCACCGATCCCGGCTGGATGGCGGTGTATGGCCGCGATGTCGAGGGCACGGACAGCGAGAAGGCCGTCGTCCCCGCGAAGCCCGGCGAGAAGGCCGACACGCTCGCGATCGAGGTGAAGGAAAGCCTCACGAAACCGCCCGCGCGATTCAACGAAGGCACGCTCCTTTCCGCGATGGAAGGCGCGGGCAAGCTCGTGGACGACGAGGAACTCCGCGAGGCGATGGCCGAGCGCGGGCTCGGCACTCCGGCGACGCGCGCACAGACCATCGAGGGGCTGATCTACGAAGGCTACATCATCCGCGACGGGCGCGAACTCGTCGTGACGCAAAAGGGGCTGAGCCTGATCATCCTGCTGAAGAATCTCGACGCGCAGAGCCTCACGCAGCCGGCGCTCACGGGCGAATGGGAATTCAAGCTGCGGCAGATGGAGCGCGGGAAACTTTCGCGCGCGGATTTCATGAATGAGATCCGGCGGCTTACGACGGAGATCGTGAACAAGGTGAAGGGCCACCAAGGCGGCGAGATCGTCGGGAATTTCGAGCCGCTCGAAGTCGTGTGCCCGAAGTGCGGCACCACGCCTTTCAAAGAAACCTTCAAGAGCTACACCTGCGCGAATGCGGAGTGCGGACTGACCGTGTGGAAAACGGTCGCGAGCCGCGAACTCGAGCGCAGCGAAGTGACGAAGCTGATCACCGAGGGACAGGTCGGGCCGCTCGAGGGATTCCGCAGCAAATTTGGCCGCGCATTTTCCGCCCCGCTGATCCTCGATCGCACGGAATGGAAGGTGCAGTTTGATTTCAAAAAGGAGGACGAAGGCGACGGCACGCAGCCGGAATGGACGAACCCGGAGCCGGTCGGAAAATGCCGGCTGTGCGAGACGGGCAATGTCCTGGAGGCCGCGGATTCCTTCCAGTGCGACAAGCGGGCGGAGAAGAAATGCACGTTCAAACTGGGCAAGACGATCCTGCGGAAAAATCTCACGCGCTCCGACTGCGCGAGCATACTGCGCGACGGGAAGACGGCGCTGCTCACGGGGTTTGTCAGCGCGCGCACGGGTCGTTCGTTCAAGGCATTTCTCGTGCTGAAGGAAGATGGGAAGGTCGGCTTTGAATTTGCCGCGCGCGAGCCAAAGCCGGGCGCGAAGCCTGATGCGAAGGGTGACGCGAAGGGTGACGCGAAGAGCGGGGCGAAGCCTGCGGCGAAACCGAAGTCCGCGCGGGCGGCATCGAAGGCAAAGGGGAAGTAAAACCGACGGCGGCCAAAGTTTGCCGTCGCAGTCGCAGGTGTTGAGCCGGCGCTCCACGCGGATAATTTAATGCGTCAGGCGTGGGATTTTTTCCATGACCGCTCTCGGACAGCGCACCGTACGCGGCTAAGAACGCGTTCCACACGGTGTTGTTTTGCCACACCCGAAAACGTCTCCCACACCCAGCGTCACGGCAGACACTCGGCTGCCGTCGCTCAAGACGCCTGCCTGCCCATGAAAAGATTATCCTCCGCCAGCGCAAAAAAATCTCGCAACCCTCACGGAATCACGCGCGCATTTATCGCCGCGCTCTCGCGGCAGCTTGCGCTCGCGGCGTTCGCGGCGTGCGGGCTCGGCGCCGTGCAGGCGGCGAATTTTACTTGGGATCCCGGGCAGTCCCCGGCCACTCCCACAGGCGGAACCGGACAATGGGATTTGAGCGGACTATTCTGGTCTGATGGTGCGACCGATTTCGCGTGGACGAACGGCGCGACGGATGTGGCTATTTTTGGCGGCACCGCTGGCACGGTGACGATCAATACGGGGACGGGGATCTCAGCGAATGGGCTGACGTTTAACAGCACGGGCTACATCATTAACGGGAACGTCGCCGCGGACGTGCTCATGCTGATCGGCACGACGCCCACGATCACGGTGACGAACGCCGCGGACACCGCGACGATCAATGCAATCATCGCAGGCACGGCTGGTCTCACGACAGGCGGCGCGGGCAGGCTGGTGCTTGGCGGCGTGAATACTTTTACCGGTGGTGTGAAGATCGGCGGCGGCACGCTCAGCGTCGCGCTGGACAGCGGGCTCGGCGCGCTGGCGAATGGCGTGACGATCGACGGCGGTGCGCTTCAGGCGACTGGCACTTTCACCTCGGCCCGGGCGATCACGCTCGGCGCGTCGGGCGGCGGGCTGGATGTCACCGGCGCGAACATCCTCACCCTTTCCACTGCGCTGGTCGCAAATGCGAATGCGCTGACGAAGACGGGCACGGGCACGCTCACGCTCGCCGTGGCGAGCACGCGGACGGGCACCACGGCGGTAAATGGCGGCACGCTCACCGTGAACGACGTGGGCGCGCTCGGCACAGGCGACATCACCGTCGCTGTCGCGGCGGCACTGCAAAATGCGCACAATGCGGCCACACAGAACTTCGCGGCGAACGTGACGCTGAACGGCGGCAGCTTCATCCACAATCCGGCGGGGAATCAGCAGTTGAATTTTGCCGCGGGAAAAATCCTCACTGTCGGCGCGCTGGGCGGCACGGTGCAGGTGTCGCCGGGAACGGGCGCCACGTCGAAGATCCTGCTTGGCGCAGGCCAGCTTGCCGGCTCGGGGGGCCTCCTCAAGACCGGCACCGGTGACCTCCAGCTTTCCGGTGCGAATGCCGGCTTCGCGGGTCTGGTGACGATCAATGCGGGGACCATCGAGTTCCAGAACGTTGACTCCCTCGGCACTGCCGCCACCACCGTCACCATCAACAACGGCGGCGATTTGGCCACCGGCGGCGTGACGAACCGCAACAATGTGACGCTGAACACCGGCGGCACGATCAGCGCGAATGCGGCGAACGCGATTTACTCCGGCGCGATCAGCATGGCGGGCAACGCGACCGCGGCCATGCGGTTTTTCCAGACGACGGCCACGGCGCAGGCCTTCGCCATCTCCGGTTCGCTCAGCGGCTCCGGCAATCTCACGGCCACCACTCCGACTGCCGGCACGACGCTCACGCTCACGGGCAGCCGCGCGGGCCACACCGGGCAGGTGATCGCGGCTACAAATGCGATCGTGCTCTTCAGCAATGCCTCGACGGTCGGGCCCGGCGGCATCGGGCTCACGGGCGGCACGGCGCAGGTGCGCGCGATCAATTCCACCGCCATCGTCGCAGGCTCGGCGGGGCTGAACGCCACGTACTACAATTTCGGATCGAACCCCACCACGGCGGCGACCAATTTCGCGGTGGATCCGCTCTATCTCGCGCCGCGCGCTTTTTCGCGCACGGATCCGAACGTGAACATGCCGCAGCCCGGCGCACTGGGGGACTATCCCATCGTCCCGGTGCCGGGCTTTACCGTCGGCCTCGCCACCGGCGGGCAGAACGACGGCGTGATGTGGAAGGGCCTGCTGAACATCACGACCGCGGGCAGCTACCAGTTCTCCGGCACGAATGACGACAACCTCGTCCTCATCATTGACGGCGTGCAGATCGGCGCGATCGGCGTCTCCGCTCCGAATATCAACATCGGCGCGGCGGTCACGCTCACGTCCGGCGCGCACAGCATCGTGGTGAAGCACACGCAGGGCACCGGCGGCGGCTACGCGACACTGTCGTACAATGGCGGCGCGGGCTCGGATGCCCCGGCGACGGTGCTTGTCCCGCCGTCCGCATTCACCACCGGCTCGCTGCCCGCGCAGGACCTCGGGCCGCTGAGCGTCTCGGGCGGCACGCTGGATATCATCGCGCCGTCGAGCACATCGGGGATCACGCTGGGAAATGGCACCTTCACGCTGACGAGCGCGACCATTGACAATCTCACGGTGCTCGGCGCCTCGGTGATCAACGCCGCGACGCCGACGCTCGCACCGACGACCGCGGCGATCATTTTCACCGGCGCGATCGGGCAGGATGTCGCGGGCCGCGCGCTGACGATCGCGGG
Organism: Spartobacteria bacterium; assembly: GCA_025355595.1. Lineage (GTDB taxonomy): Bacteria > Verrucomicrobiota > Verrucomicrobiia > Chthoniobacterales > Chthoniobacteraceae > SXWH01. The sequence goes on along the minus strand of JANXZI010000187.1, from coordinate 5,478 downwards.
GCCGCATTACGTGGAGTTTCAGTCCACGAACACGTACACGGGCCTGACCACCGTGACGGGCGGCCAGCTCCGGCTGAACGCCGCGGGCGGCAATTCCATCGCGGGCAATCTCACCATCAATGCACCGAACGCGAACGGCGCGCTGAACAACGTGGTGCTCCAGCTCGGCAACCAGATCGCCGACACCGCGACGCTCACGATGACGGCGGGCATCCTGAGCCTCGGCGCGAATGACGACACGGTGGCGAATCTCACGATGAACGGCGGCTTCATCACCGGCACCGGCACGCTCACCGTGGCGAACGCCGTGACGCTCTCCGCGGGCACGATTTCCCCGAGGCTCGCCGGCTTCTTCACGCTGAACAAGACGGGCGCGGGCACCGCGACGCTCTCGGGCAACAGCTCCTACACAGGACTGACCAATGTGACGGCGGGCATCCTGAATGTGTCGGGCGCAAATGCCCTGGGAGCGGGCGGTGCGGGCAACGAGACCGTCGTCACCTCGGGCGCATCGCTGCGCACGCTCGGCGGCCTCAGTTCGACGGAGAATGTGACGTTCAGCGGCGCGGGCATTGCAGGGGATGGAAACGAGGCGGCGCTGCGCAATCTCGGCGGCACGAGCAATCTCGGAAATCTCACCACCGGCGCGGTGTCCCTGCTCCGCGTGGACAGCGGTGAGCTGATCGTGAACGGCACGCTCGACGTGACGCTCGGCTCGCTGACGAAGACGGGCAGCGGCGCGTTCACTTTCGCCTCGAACCAGGCGACGATTCCGGCGGTTATATTTTCCGCGGGCGCACTCGGCTTCAGCGGCGCGCAGAGCTTCGGCACGGCGACGGTGCCCGCGAGTCTCGCGTATCGCTTTGACACCGATCCGGGCGCGGGTGTGACGAGCATCACGGTGCCCGCCGGCACCGCGCTCATCGGCGGCTACGCGGTGGACAATGCATTTCTCGGAAAAATCAACCCGTCATCCGTCGGCGCACTGCTGCTCTCCGGGGACAATGCGAACGCACTCGACTTCACCGGCGTGAATGTGGCGCTCGGCGCGGCGGGCCTCGTCCGCTACTCGGGCGCACTCACGGCGAATGCGGCGGGTTACAATTTCGGCGGCATCGCCGGGCAGGGCGCGACGCTCACGGGGTTGAACGAACTCACCGTCAGCAGTGTCCTCGGCGGGGCGAGTGCGCTCACGGTCAGCGGCGGAGTCATCGTCCCGGCGGCGGCGAATACGTTCACCGGCACCGTGAGCATCACCGGCGGCGTCCTCCGCATGCTGAACAGCCCGAGCCTCGGCAATGTGACGAACGGCGTGACGCTGAACGGCGGCACGCTGCAGGCCGTGAACCTCAGCGTCAATGCGAGCGCAGTTCTCTTCGGCGAACTCGGCAACCCGGTGAACGGCGGCGCACGCACCATCACGATCGGCGCGGGCGGCGGGACGATCGATGTCCCCGCGCGCGTGCAGAACGGCAACTCATACGCCATCACCGGGCCGAACGCGCTCACCGGCACAGGCACGCTGACAAAGACCGGGCTCGGCTTTCTGTTTGTGCTGAATTCGAGCAGTCTCACCGGCAGCCTCACCATCGCGCCGCAGGGCGGCACGCTAGACGTGCTCTCCGCCGGCACGCTCACCGCGCTCACCGGGCCGATCACCATCGGGCAGTCCGGCGTGCTGAACATTGACGGGCAAAATGGACTCGGTCAGCGGCAGTTCATCGCCGGAAGCACGCTCGCCGCATTCACGGATCGCATCAGCAATTCCTCGGCGCTCAATCTGAACGGCGGCTCGGTCAGCTTCACATCGCGCGCGGCCACATTGATCAACGCGGAGACATTCGGCGCGGTGAATCTCGGCATCGGCCAGAGTGCGCTCAACGCGACCTCGAGCAGCGGCGGAAACTCATCGTCGCTGCTGACCTTCGCCTCGCTGAACCGCGTGACCGGCAGCACGCTGCGCTTCGGCGGCACACCGGGCACGTACGGAGTGCTCACGGCGAACAACACGGAGTATATTTTCACCGCGCAGGCGACGGCGGCGATCCTCCCGTATGCCACGAATGTCGGCACGGCGTTCGTGGGCTACAATTCCACCACCGGCATCCTCCTCTCCACGACGACCGCCGCCACCACGCCCGCACAATTTATCGCGGCGAACATCGCCGACCAGACCGCCGATGTCGCGCTGACGGCAGGCACGAATTTCGAGGTCAACGCTCTCCGCCAGTCCGGCGGCGTCGCCCGCAACCTCACCTTTGGCGGGCAGACCGACACGCTGTTCCTCACCAGCGGCGCCTACCTCAGCGACGGGTCCAACTTTGCCCGCAACATCGGCACCGGCGGCGCGGCCGTGGCGACGAACACGCAGGGCCAGCTCACCGCGGGGCCGCTCTCGGGCAACGTCAGCCCGCGCGAACTCTTCCTCCACTACAACGCCAACACGCTCACGATCAACTCGACGATCGTGAACAACAACGGCCAGGACGTAACGGTGGTGAAGGATCTCGATGGCACGGTCACGCTGCGTCCGAACGTGAACATCACGGCGACATGGGCGGCCAATGTGAACAGCTTCGTGGTGGCGGACACCTCCACGATCCGCGTGGGCCAGCCCATCATCGGCGTCACGGGCAGCGCGTTTGTGGCTTCGATCGTGGATGCCACGCACTTCACCGCGAATGCGGCATCCACCGTCGCGGGCACGGCTGCCAGCATCAATCTCGGCGCACCGAACACGTACTCCGGCGGCACCTTTGTGACTCGCGGGACTCTGAATGTGAACGCCGTCGGCGGGCTGGGCAATGCCATCGCCGCGAGCGCGCCGACCGTGCTGGTGAAGAATGCGACGCTCGCGCTGAACACGATCGGCGCAGTCACGGGGACGCTGCCGGGCGGATACACGGGTGCGGTCTATTCGGCGGTGGATCAGGCGACCATCCAGCTCGCCTCAGGCACGAATTCGGCGGGTGGCAACTACGCCACCAACGCCACGGAGCGGTACGCCATCGAGTCCGGTTCGGCGATCTACGGCAGCCTGGCGAACAACGCAGATCGCGGCATCAACAGCCTCACGCGCGTCGCCACTCCGACCTCCTTCACCACGGGCGGGCAGATCTATCTCGCGCCGGGTGCGATCGTCCGCCACACGCTCACGAATGCGCCGGATCAGGGCACCGGGATTCTCACCATCAAAAACCCCGGCACCGCCGCGGACCTTTTCTATGCGCCGGGGAGTTTTGGCGGCGTCAATCAGACGCTGTCCGTCGGCGCGGGCACGCCATGGCGCGGCGTCAGTTCCGACCGCAACAATCTCCCGTGGACCGGCGGGACAATTTTCGCGAACAGCGATTTTGTTTTGCAGGGGCTCCTCCGGGACGGCGGCTACGCCTCGCTGACCTTGGGCGGCAATTCCGCGACGGCCGGCAACATCGGCGGGATCCAGATCGTCAACAACACGGCGGGCCCGATTACGGCGAGCGTGGTCGGCAATGTCGTGATCGGCGAGGATGAGCCGGTCCAGTTGCCGTCGAACCTCACCTTCGTGCTGACGCCCGGCTCCACTTTCCAGCCGAACAGTTCGCAGGCCCTGGGCTTTGGCGCGACTCAGGCGAAGGTGCTCGTGCAAGCGGGCGGCACGCTCAACCCGGGGAACTACGTGGCCCTTGGCGCGAACGCGAATACGACTCGCAATCCGGACGGCACGCTGAACGGCTTTCAAAATCTGCCGTACGCGCTGATCAGTCCGGTGAATGGGCCGGTGACGGTGGAGGCGGGCGGGCGCTTCCTGCTCAATGTCGCCTCGGGCATCGGCTCGGCGGCCATCGGATCGTACACTTTGAAGACGGACTCGATCCTCGAGCTCGGCAGTGCGAATGCATTTTATGGACGCGGCACGTACGGCCTCACGCAGACGGGTCCGGTGGACACGGCCGGCGTGGCGAATACGGGGCAGTTTGTGTATGAGCCGGGAGTCATCACGCGCATCGCGATCGACAATGTTTACAGGCTCTCACAGTTCGTCTCGTCGAATGCGCCGGTGATCGAAATCTTCGCCGCGACGCGCCTCCTCACGAACCAGAACAACCCTTTCATCATCCCGGCCATCGGCACGCCGACCATCGCGCCGGAGGACATCACGATCGCGAACGGCACGATGCTGACGGGCGACAATGCAGACCGGCAAATCTCCGAGGGCCGCGGGCGCATCATCGTCGGCAACGGGGGCATCCTCGCCGCGACCTCGCAGACTTACCTGAACATCCAGGAAGGCCTTGAGTTTGCACCCGGCGCGACGGTAACGATCGGCAGCACGAAATACGTGGAAGGCAATCCCAAGCTCGGCGGCATCCAGCTCCTCGGGCCGAACAGCAACCTGATCCCGGACAGCGTCACCATCAACATGCTCGACGGCACGCAATTCGCATTCGGCGCGGCAAACGTGTGGCCGGACACGCGTGCGCTGAACCTGGCGCTCGCCGTCACCGCGTTCCCCACAGCGGGGGCGTTCGCGCTGCAGCCAGGAAATGGAAACAGCTTGCTGCTGAACGTGCCGAATTTCGCCGAAGTCATCGGCCAGCTCACGGGCAACGGCGCGATCATCGCGAACAGTGCGGGCGATTTTCTCGGCGTGAACAGCGCGACAGATTTCACGAGCAACGTCGTCTTCAAAAACACGAACGGCCAGCAGGCGAACCTCTGGAAGATCGGCGCGGGCGCGATGAGCTACACCGGCGTGAGCGACTCCACCGGGCAGAGCTGGGTGGCCGGCGGCGAACTGCGCTACACTGGAACAGGCGCGTCGCTCTTTGCGGAAAATCGGGTCATCAAAGGCGGCACGCTGACGCTGGACAACGTCGGCACCGCGCTGAACAGCCGGCTCGGTGGCCTGACGAAGGGCATCACGCCAATGGGCGGCACCTTCCAACTCATCGGCAACGACACGACGCCGGTCACGGAAACGCTTGGCACGTTCTTCAACAGCTCAAGCAATCAGGGCGCGTTCACCGCGAACCCCGGCCTCACCACAATTAAAATCGTGCCCGGCGTGGCGACGACGACGCTGTATGTGAATGCGGCGGAAAATTTCCAGAGCGCCGGCACCGTGCTTCAGCGCAGCGGCACATACGTGATCAATGCGGCGAGCGTCGCGAACGGGCCGATCACTTTCACCACCGGCGCGGGCGTGGTGGCGAATGGCGGCAACACGACGAACGGCCTCGTGCAGATCGCGGCACCGGCCTTCAGCACGAACGGCGTTTTCGGAATCCAGAGCGGCGGCCTTTTTGGCTCCGCCGGCACTTCGGTGGCGGCGACGCGCGGCGACTATCTCGGCGATGCGAATGGGGACACCACGCCCGAGGGATTCCTCACGCAGGACGGCATCTTTTTGCCCGGCACCAACGTGAGCGGCCAGCCGACGCTCACCGCCGTGCCGACGACGGTCGGACTGCTGCCGGGCATGCCGGTCACCGGCAC
>JANXZI010000186.1 GCA_025355595.1 Spartobacteria bacterium | reverse complement strand
CCTCGCTCGGGAAGGGCGGGCAGAACCAGCCCATCGCCGCGCGGCAGTGGAGCGCGGGATTTTTGCCGAGCCGCTTCCAGGGCGTCGCGCTGCGGAGCAAAGGGGATCCCGTCCTTTATCTCAGCAATCCTCCCGGCGTCTCGCGCGAGTCGCAGGGCGACCTCATCGGCACCGTCAACAAACTCAACGCGCAGTTCGACGCCGTCGTGGACGACCCGGAAATCGCCACGCGCATCGCGCAGTACGAGATGGCGTTCAAGATGCAGGCCAGCGTCCCCGAACTCATGGACATGGCGAAGGAACCGCAGAGCGTGCTCGATCTCTACGGATGCAAGCCCGGCGACGGCTCCTTTGCCAGCAACTGCCTCCTTGCGCGCCGCCTCGCCGAGCGCGGCGTGCGTTTCATCCAGCTCTACCACAAGGACTGGGATCACCACGGCGGCGTGAAGGACGGTATCAAGCTCAAGGCCGAGGAAGTGGACCGCGCGTGTATGGCGCTGATCACGGATTTGAAACAGCGCGGCATGTTCGACGACACGATCGTCGTGTGGGCCGGCGAATTCGGACGCACGCCCATGTCGCAGGGCGGCAGCGGACGCGACCACCACATCCTCGGCTTCACCACATGGATGGCCGGTGGCGGAATCAAAGGCGGCACGCAATGGGGCGAGACCGACGAGTTCGGTTACAAGGCCGTGAAAGATGTCGTTCACGTCCACGACATGCACGCCACGATGCTCCACCAACTCGGCATTGATCACACGAAGCTCATATACCGCCTCCAAGGCCGCGACTACCGGCTGACGGATGTGTTTGGGAAAGTGGTGAAGGGGATTTTGGGGTAGCGGCTAATTGCTCAGCCGATCCCAGCGGTAAATCGCCGCGCGAAGAAACTCTTCTTCCGAACCGGAGGGATTTCGTTCCCGTTCGTATGCCACTGCGTCCTGCACTTTCTCTTTGTCGTGAAAAAACCGCGAACTGAGTTCCTGAGTCAGCCTCGCGACTTCCTGCGGGTTCGACGACTTGGGGCGGTTCAGCTTGGATGGCTTCGTCTTGCCGAGCAAACGGTCGAAGTCCGACAGCCCGCGCTGCGGACGCACTTTCAGGAAATAATACAGGCAACCTGCCACGACGACAGCAGCGAGACCAATGAGAACTGGCAGGGGGATGTGATTCATTTTGAGTGAGCTGCTTATGCGAACTGCTTTGGCTGATGGCAACGCAGAGCGGAGGGCGGTGGCATCGCAGTGACTCTGCCAAAGCGGAAGATTATTCGCGCGATTTTGAAGAAGCCAAACGCGCAGATCACCGGGCCGCTGCGAAAAACCGGGCATGAAAATCCTCATCGCAATCCTTGCCCTCGCCACGATCACTTTGATCCAAACGGGATGCAGCACGAAAGCCGGAGTTTCTGTCGGACACGAGGGCCACAACCACGGAGTTTCCGCCAGGGGCAGCACGGAAGGCGGTGTGTCCGCCGATGCCAAGGCCTACTAAGCATGCCTATCCGGTTGGCTGACAACGCGGCGGAAAATCATGGCGACAATAGCCCAGCGCTTTAGCGCTGGGAACGCCGGACCCCGAACGAACAAAGTCCCGCAGGGACGGAAGAACTGGTCCTGTCGTCCCTTACGGGACTTTACCCGCTTCACGCCGCAAACCCAGCGCTGAAGCGCTGGGCTATTGTCAAAGCCACTTTGTCAACCAACCAAATAGGCATGCTACTAAGTGCGTCAGTGCGAGTGGCTGGTGTGATTTTTTTGCAAAAGTAAACCCGCGCTCGGCACGTCTGGGGCGATTGGGTGGTGTGAAACCAATTGCATTGCTCGCCATCGCGCTCGCCGTCGCCACTCAATCAGGATGCCTCTCGCAGCGCGCTGCCAGGTATGCTTATCGTCATGGTTCCGCGGCTGTAAAATCGCACGCCCAAGCGCGCCGTGAGGCGCGCGTCGCAAGAGAGGAACAGGAACGTGCGGAACGCAGGGGAGATTACCGCGCGGACTCGCGGGTAATCCCAGTGCCGCCGCGTGAAGACGAACGTTTGGATCTCAGATAACCCCCCGAAGGCTGCGCATTTTCGCAATCTCGACATGCACGCGCCGTGGCCTCGACACGACCCCACGCAGTGATGCGCTGATTTTTTCCGTGCCTCAGGTCCGCCGCTGCACTCATGCTTTGGCCCGACATGAAATTTCTCCTCGGCATCGTTCTCTTCACGCAAACCGCATTCGGCGCGGGGCTAAAATGGGAGGGCACGACCAAGCGCATCGTGGCGCGCGCGGAGGACAGGGTGGTGAAGACGGAATTCACGTACCGCAATGCGGGTAAGGCGCCCGTGCGCATCGAAAGTGTCCGGGGCGTTTGCGTGTGCTGCACGTCGGCCTATGCGACCAAGAAGAAGCTCGCGCCCGGCGAAAGCGGCACGGTCGTCGTGCGGGTTGACTTTGAAAAGAAGCCGCTGCCACTCGTGAAAGTCGTGAGCGTGAAGACGGACGACGGCGAGACGGTCGCGCTGATCGTCGAGGTGCATCCGAAGTAGCGCCGACGAGTTGTCGGCACAGGCGCGCTGAACGGGCTGGCTGTTCGTTCACGCGCAGGCGTGGGGCTCGGAGGTTTATGCTTGTTCCGTGTCTCGGGCCGATGACCCGTCGGCGCTACTTTGGCGAAGCCGGATTTGCCTGCCCTTTCGCCTCCTTCTTCAGCCGCTTCTTCTCGGCCCTTTTTCCATCGCCGAAATTCTCCGCACCCTTCCCTGCGCCGCCGCCAATGTCCACATGATCATGGTCGGGCAGCAGCTTCGCGAGCTTCACTTTTTGCTCCGCAAATTTAGGATCCTTTGCGAGATTCTTCCACTCGTTCGGATCGGTGCGCTCGTCGTAAAATTCCTCGTCGCCATTCGCATAGCGGATGAGACGCCAGTCCTCGGTGCGAACGGTGTGATTCTTGAAGCGATACGTCGTTACGCCGGGCGCGCTCCA
>JANXZI010000685.1 GCA_025355595.1 Spartobacteria bacterium | reverse complement strand
GTCACGTCCGAGCTGCCGCTGATCGTGAGCGACATTCCGGAAGTCTTGGAAAAAGAACCGAACGACATTGTGCCAAACGCGCAGACCGTCGGGATTCCGACTGGCATCACCGGCAGTATCAATCGTCCCCGCGACGAGGATCGTTTTGCATTCACTGCGGTGAAGGGACGCGCGTACGAGTTCAAGGTCACGGCTGCGCGCATCGGATCGGCGCTCGATGCGTGGCTGAAGATCGAGGGCAAGGACGGCAAGCAGCTCGCGACAAACGACGACGTGAGCGGCTTCCGCGACTCTGCGCTCCAGTGGACTGCGTCGGCGGATGGCACTTTCACCTGCGCGATCGGCGACATCGCGCATCACGGCGGTGACGATTATTTTTACCGCCTTGCGATCACCGGAGCCGCGCCGTCGGTCTCGGCGACGATCGCGGTGCAGTCCGCGAGCGTGCAGGCTGGCAAAAGCGCGGATGTGAAGGTCGCGGTGAAGCGCGAGAACAAATTCACAGGAAAGCTCCAGCTCGCGGCGAAAAATCTTCCCGAAGGGGTGACGGCGACGCCGGTGGATGTGCCCGAAAAGGATGGCGAGGTGACGCTGAAACTGACCGCCAACGCCGATGCAAAACCGACGAGCCAGGCGTTCATGCTTGTCCTCCGCGAGACGGAGGGCGGTGCCGAGCATCCGGCGCGATTTTCACTCGTCGCGTCTTCGGAAAACAACGGCGTGCCGCAGGGCTACACGGAGCTGGTGATCAATTCGACAGATCAGCTCTGGCTCACTGTCTCCACCGAACCGGTGAAAACCGAAGTACCGAAGGCCGGGAAGAAAAAGTAGGCGAGGTTTCCACCCTTGCGCGCAACGGCTGCGAAGCGGGCGCGTCGTCGCCGTGTCCCGGTTTCTTTGACGCTTGAGCCGTTCGGCGGGAGGACTGCAGGCGGGCGTCGCGCGCGGCGGATCGGCAGTCAGGGCCTTTAGCTCCGGCATCCCTTCCGCGAATTTCACAGCACAGATTTCGCTGCCGTCTGCTCTCTGGTGTTTGGGAACGATGTCCGGTTCCGAAAAACCGGGACGGAAGCCCCGGCTACCGACTTCGGGGCGCAGGCCGGCCGTCTGACGAACAGTGCGCAGACTCGGAGCGGCCACGCTCCGGGAAGTTTTACCCAGCGTGCGTCCCGTCTGTTTCTGCGAGATAGCCTGAATTCCAGCGTCAGAAATCCCCGCCGCCGGAATCACCACCTCCGCCGGAATCGCCACCACCGAAGTCGCCGCCGGAACTTCCGCTGTCCGAGCCGTTGCCGATGTCGCCACCCGAACCGGAGTAGTCGTTGTCCTGGCCGGAGAAGCCGCTGTCCCCGCTGTTCGTGTCGTTGCGATCGGAGCCGTAGGCGCTGCTGCTGCCGTGGCTGCTGAACTGATCATACATCCACATCCCCGCCGCTGCGCCGAACATGCCGCCGATGAGCGAACTGAAAAATCCGCCGCCTCCGCCTCCGCCGCCACCGCCGGCTTGTCCCATCGCAGTGCCGCCGCCCACTCTGCCCGAGATCGCACGGATGATGCCGATGATGACCCACACGACGAGGCCGATGATGATGGCGGGGATGAGCCAGCCCATCCCGCCGCCCGAGGATGGCGCGGGATGCGAGGTGGCCGGCACTGGCGCGGTGCCCGTGCGCGGCCGGTTCGGCAGGTGCGATTTCATCGTGGCGGAGACAAAATTCACGCCGTCGCGCAGGGCGTCGTCATTTTGTTTCGCGCTGAGTTTTCCCAGCATGAGGCTCACGAGCGCAGCGCGATCCTTCATGGTGAACGCAAGCTGCTGGGTCTCCGTGCCGACTTCGGCCTGGAGGTGCGCCGGGCTTTTCACGATGAGCACATAGACGCCGTTCACGCCGTGCTGCTTCGCCAGCTTTTTCGCCCACTGGTCATACAGGTTCGACATCGCGGCCTTGTCCTGCGCGTTTACGCCGGTCTTCACGTCCGCGGGGATTTCCTTGAATGTCTCGATGAGCACGCCCTTTTTCAGCGTGCGTTCCATCTCGGCGATCGTCTTCACGGCGTCGGACTTTGCCTGCTCGGAGAAAAATGCGCCATTGTCCACGACGCCGCCCGACCCTGCGTGGCTGGCAGCCGTGCCGAGGACGAGCATCGCGACGATACCGGCCAGACATGCAAAGGCGCGGCCGGCGCCGCCAAAAATCCGCAGGCTGCGTGACGATGGGAGACTGCTCGTGGTGTTCATAGGCGGGAAACATACCGAGCGTGGGGGAAGACGCAAGCGGGGTGGGTGGGGGGCGTGCTGGGCGCGTGCGGCTGGCTGCCTGTTAAGAGTTAAATGTTAGACGTTCGATGTCAGGCGTTGAGCCCCGCGCAGCGTCGGATACGACCTTGCCTTGCCGGAAAGCCGCGCCATTTTCACAGCATGAATGCGTTCCTCCCCACCGCCGTCTTCGGTCTCCTCGCATCGCTGCCGCTCGCAGCGCAGGTCGCCCTCCCCACGATGCCAAAGAAGTTCGACACCACCCGCATCGGCGAGGCGGCGTCCGGCGGAAGCTCGATCGGTTACTCGCAGCCGAAGCCGCCGGCGGCGACGGTGCGCACCACCACGCACATCGTGATCGGCGAGCCGCGGCAGTGGAAAATGACGGATGGAAAGTCGTTCATCG
>JANXZI010000676.1 GCA_025355595.1 Spartobacteria bacterium | reverse complement strand
TCCGGGCTGCTGAAAGGAATGCCGAATAACACAAACGCCCGCGGCTTTGGGCTCACGGGCGCTCGGTAGTTTTGGCGACTGCCGGTAGCGTAGCGAGAGCCGTAGCGCGGGCAAGGAGAAACCCATGCTCGACATCAATATCATCAAGGCGCGCATCGCTGCGCGTGCGGAAGAATTTCTCCGCGAACTATTCGGCGAACGACTCCATCGCGCCGGGCCGAACGCCTGGCGAGTCGGCAGGAACGGCTCACTCGCACTGGATACCCGGAAGAGCGAATTGCTCTTTCACTCATTCGAGAATGAAACCGATTGCGGGGACTGCATCGCACTCTGGCAGCGCGAGCGGGGCGGCGATTTCAGCAGCGCGCTTCGTGCCTGCGCTGCGTGGGCGGGTGTGGCCGACGACGGCACGCTCCCTGTGCTCGCACCCCGCACGCCGAAACCGGCAATGTCGGCTACGGACAAACTCGGGACGCGTCCGCAGGGCTGGCCGATGCTCGATCCCACGCATGACGTGCTGTGGCGCTTGGGCGTCGAACGGCTGATCCATGACGCCGGTGCCCGCGAGGAAATCGCGCGCTGGCGCGGATGGCAGCGCGATGCCCTCGTGCCGCTCGCCCGCGCGCATCTCATCTCCGCCCCGGTGTTCGATCTCTGGCCGGGCGCGATCACACCGCAGCCGTGCGTCGCCTTTCGCGTGCTGCAACCGGAGCGTGTGACGGACGGCGAGGCGGCTTTCTGGGCGCTGCGCCCCGTGCAACTTCATGTCCGCTTTCGCCGCGGCGCGACACGATGCGACGGCTCCGGCCTTTCATGGGTCTATGCGCCGACGATGAAGCAGCTCGCCGTGAGTGACGGCGGCAACGCGCCTCTGCTCATCACCCGCGATGGGCGCGACCCGGAGCAACCCGGCTACGGCACGCGCTGCCGCTGCGCGATCATCTGCGCGGGCGAATGGGACGCGCTCTCCGTGCTGCTCGCGGCATGGTGGATTGACGATTTCGGCACGCTCACCGTGCCGCCCGGTCTCGCCATCGTCGGCATCCGGGGCGAAGGACGCAGCGGGACGGATGCCTTCCTGCGCTACTTTTCGCACTGGCACCTCGATTCCGCCGTGCTGCTCGCGGATGCAGACCGGACGGGCATGGCGTGGTTTCATCCGTCGCCCGACGGACGCGCCGGCTTCGCGGAACAGCTCGAACAACGCGGAGTCAAAGTGATCGCGCGTGCTCCACGAGAAGCGGACGGGATCAAGGACGTGAACGACCTCTACCGCACGGGTCGCTTCGGCCTGCCGGATGTGGAGGAAATGCTCACCGCCGCCGGCTTTGACTGGAAAGGAGGTGTGCGATGAACGGCTCGCCTTTCGAGCCACAACCGATCGTTCGGGCCGAACCGGACAAGTGGCAGGCGTTGCCGACCGACTCCGCGCCGCTCAGTTATTCGACCGCCATCCTTACCGCACCCGCCCTGAGCGCGATGGATTTGCCAAAACGGCCCGCGCTGCTCGGCTCCTGGATGCGCGAAGGCGATATTGGTTTCATCTTCGCGGCCCGCGGCATCGGCAAGACTTGGCTTTCCCTGCTCATCGGCAATGCGCTCGCTACGTGTGCGAAGCTTGGAGAATGGACATCGGGCGAACGTCCACGCCCCGTGCTTTACGTGGACGGAGAAATGAGTCTCGCCGACTCGCAGGAGCGCGCCCGCGCAATCGGAATTACGTCGGCATGTTTCCGCTGGCTGCACCACGAGCACCTTTTCACGATGCAGGAGCATACGATGAATATCGGCGTGCCGGCTTGTCAGAATGCAATTTCCACGCTGCTCGAACCCGGCAGCGTGCTCGTCCTCGACAACCTTTCCGCACTCTGCCGTGGCGTTGCGGAAAACGATAACGACGCCTGGGAAGCGTTGCTTCCTTGGCTGCTCTTGCTCCGCCGAAGAAAAATCACGGTGATCGTGATCCACCATGCCGGACGCAACGGCGAGATGCGCGGGGCTTCACGGCGCGAGGATGCCGCAGACTGGATTCTCTGCCTCCGGGACGACACTGAGGACGACGACGCACGCGAAAAGGCGATCCTCACCCACTTCACCAAATGCCGTGGCTGCTCACCCAAAACCGCGCCGCCGTTGCGGTGGACACTGCAAATCAGCGAGGGTCGGCCCTTGGCCTTCACATGCAAGCCGCACAGCGGGCCGGATGCACTCGCAGTGCTGGTGCTCGGCGGGGTCGAGTCAGCATCCGAGTGCGCCGACTTGCTCCAAGTTGCACCGGGGACTGTTTCCAAGTGGGCGAAAAAGCTCCAAAAGGCAGGACGAATCGGCATCGCCGGCCGCAAATACCTCCCGCCCGAAATGAAGCCACGAGAAGCTGAGTGACTCCGGCACGTCGCTCATTTCCATCCTCACACCGGATGGTGCGCGTAGCGTCGGGTTTTTAGAGCAGCTTTTCGTCGCCCGCCCTGTCCGTGCTGCTAGCCTGAGTCGGGTTTCGAGCAGGCGGAGGCGCGCAGCCCGCAGCGCCTCTATTCCTTTTCCAAGCGGGGAAGCTGGATCACCCCATCCCACTGCTGGAACGGATCCACCCACATTCCCTTTTTCCACCGCTCCCGTTCCAGAATAGACCGCTGCGGGGCGTACACCTTTGCCGCCAAGTCTTTCAAGTCCTCGGCGGTCGGATGGATCTGCGGTTTGGGCTGCTCTTTCATTTTCATGGTCAGGATACGGTTTTTGGTTGAAAG